>JBDLJU010000049.1:0-15733 GCA_039714215.1 Chloroflexota bacterium
CCGGCTGGCCGGTTGGCTTTGCTGCAAGCAGTCTCAGAGCTGGCGGTGGCGCAGCAAATGGCGCTCTATATTGTCGGTGGGTTTGTGCGCGATCTGCTTTTAGACCGTCCAAGTGTCGATTTTGATCTGGTCGTAGAAGGCGATGCGATTGCCTTAGGAAAGGCGTTATCAGAAAAATTTGGCGGGCGAGTGGTCAGCCATAAGCGCTTTGGTACCGCCAAGTGGCAGCTGTTTGAGATCCACCCGCAGTTAACCAAGGTTCTGCAAACCGAGTTGAAAATTTCCGTGGATGATTTCCCAGAGACTTTGGATTTAGTGACGGCGAGGCGCGAGTTTTACACTTACCCAACAGCGCTGCCGACTGTGGAGCGCGGCAGTATTAAACTGGATCTCCACCGCCGAGATTTTACGATCAACACGCTGGCAATGCGCCTCGACGGCCAGCATTATGGCGATTTGTATGATTATTGGGGAGGGCTGGCAGACCTGCAAAATGGTTTAGTACGGGTGCTGCACTCCCTCTCGTTTGTGGATGACCCCACCCGAATTTTGCGGGCAGTCCGTTTTGAACAGCGATTTGGTTTCCGCATTGGGGAACGCACGCGAGAATTGCTGGATAATGCGCTGTCCTTGCTTGAACGGGTTTCTGGAGACCGGCTGCGGCATGAAATGAAAATCATTCTAGAGGAGCCTAAGTGGAAGGCGATGCTGGGCAGGTTGGCAGAGTTAGGCGTTTTTAAAGCGATCGATGCCGAGATTCCTTGGGACCAAGCGACCGAGACACGGATTGAGTTGGGGATGAAGAGTGTTCCCCCCGTGGAGTGGGACGTTCAGCTAAGTCAGGAGTCCGGTGTGCTGCCGATCTCGTTGGCTTATATCCTCTGGTTGGTTGAACTGACAGAAGAACAAGCCAAAGCGACTTCAAAACGGCTGCGCCTACCGGGTTGGCTGCGGGACACGCTGCTGGCGGTGATTCGATTAAAAGAAGACCAGAGTAAAATGAAAGAATTTTCTCCAAGCGAAATGGTTAACCGTTTTGAGGCGGAGCCAGAGCTGGCTTTATTTGTCTTTTCCCTTGTACTGACAGACGACAGCCTCACCAAAAAAATCGAACGTTATTTCCTGGAGTGGCGGAAGGTACATCCGCATACCAGCGGCGATGATCTCCGTCAGCGAAAGATTCCGCCTGGACCGATGTATGGCAAAATCCTTGATCAGCTGCGGGCAGCCTGGCTGGACGGAAAGATTCGCAGTAAAAAAGAAGAAAATAAGCTGTTGGAAGCATTGTTGAATGAAGATAAATAAGCTCTCAGACAGCCAGCCAGGTATAGGCTATCAATCCGGCGATTGGCTTCCTCAGGTCGTCTTCCGCTTAGCACGAGAATCTGACCTAAAGAAAATTGAGTGGGATGGGGAATATGAGGAATACCGCAATGTGTATGCGGATGTTTTCAAACGCACAGAGAGCGGTCTGGCGGTGATGTGGCTGGCAGAGCTGCCCGGTATGGGTTTGATTGGACAGGTATTTGTGCAGCTTAAGACAAACCAGCGCAGTACTGCAAATGGAAAGACGCGGGCTTACGTACATTCCTTCCGGGTGCGTGATGCCTGGCGGGGTTGTGGCCTGGGAAAACAGCTGATGGATGTGGCAGAAGCTGATTTGCTGGAACGTGGTTTTCGAGAAGTAACCCTCAATGTCGCCCGGAATAATGAAGGCGCGCTGCGCCTCTACCAACGTCTGGGGTATGATATCATCAAGGAAATCCCCGGCCGGTGGTCTTATTACGACCCGAAAAAAGAGCTGAAACATGTTGTTGAGCCGGGTTACCGGATGATGAAGCGGATCGATCAGAAGATTTAATGTTAACTAAATTCTAAGCCCCTCACCCTTGCCAACGTTAACGACCCGTGCTAGAATTTATGAGCAACACAAAGCATACCTGCATCACCGGAAAGTGGGTCAACCCCCACTTTTCTGCGTATAAGGGAGCTGTAAACTTAGTTGGAGATAATAAGATGAAGAACGATTTTGCCCTGGCTTTTAATGAGGTCCTGGAAGATAAACAACTCCCCAAAGAGGTAGTAGTTGAGGCTCTTGAGGCTGCGATGGTTTCCGCGTACCGGAAAACTGTGAATGCATCTAGCGCGCAGCAAGTGCAGGCAAATTTTGACCTGGAAACTGGCGAGGTCACCATTTATGCAGAAAAAGAGGTCGTTGAAGATGTGCAGGATGAGCGCACTGAGGTCACCCTGGCGAATGCTTTAAAAGCAGACCCTGAGGCGGAACTGAACAGCGTTATTATGGTAGAGACCACCCCGGATGATTTTGGCCGGGTTGCTGCTCAGACAGCCCGTCAGGTGATTCAACAGCGCATCCGCGAGGCAGAACGCCAGGCACAGCACGACCACTATAAAACCTTGGAAGGTGAAACAGTCAATGGGATCGTGCAGGCGATCAATGCTGGCGGCCTTACATTGGGATTGGACCGCAAAGCAGAAGGTACAATGCCGCGCAGCCATCAAATCCGTGGAGAACGATTCCGTCTGCATGACCGTGTGCGGGCACTGCTGCTCGAGGTAAAACAAACCCCGCGCGGCCCCCAAATAATTTTATCCCGAGCGCATAAAAACTTTTTGCGCCGATTATTAGAAGATGAAGTCCCTGAAATTTATCATGGGCTGGTCGAAATTCGTTCAATTGCCCGAGAACCTGGCTACCGCTCAAAGGTTGCAGTCTCGGCGTTGCAGCCGGGGATCGATCCGGTGGGTGCCTGTGTGGGTATCCGCGGGGTGCGCATTCAAGCGATTGTCCGTGAGCTGCACGAAGAGAAAATTGATGTAATTGAATGGAACCCAGATCCGGCGGCATTCATTGCCAAGGCTTTAAGCCCGGCGCGAGTGACCGGCGTGTACCTGGATGAAAGCTCTGATACAAAGACCGCCACCGTGGTGGTTCCTGAAGACCAGCTGAGTCTGGCAATTGGCCGAGATGGGCAGAATGCCCGGTTGGCAGCCAAGCTCACCAGCTGGCGAATTGATATCAAGAGCCTGCCGGAAGCGACTTCTGATGCGCTCTTCAAATTGGTCAACAACCCAGAGATGGCAGAAGAAGCGGCGGAGATGGCTGAGACGACCCAACAGGTTGAAGCCGTGTTGGCCCGAAAGAATGAAGGCCGCCCGATTACCCCCGAGGAATACCAGCTGTTGGGACGTTTTGTTAATAAGGTGGAAACAGGGGTTGAAGAAAAACGTCAGGCCGAGATCGAGGCGAAACGGGCAATTGAGCTCGAAGCCAGAGAGGGGATCCCTGAAACTGCTTTTGATATCCCACTTGATGAGCTGCCAATTTCACCGAGATCAATCATCACCCTGACAGGTGTGGGTTACTCAACAATTGGTGAGCTGATGCTCCAGATGGTCCTCGATCCGGATGTAATCCTGGCGATTGATGGGGTTGGACCGAAGACGGTTGAGAGTATCAATGAAACCGTGGCTGAGTTTGAATTCCCAGAACCCGAGCCAGAGCCAGAACCTGAGCCAGAAGCTGAGGCGGTCGAGGCGGTTGTGGAAGAAGCCGAAGTTGAAGGCGCGGTAGAAGCTGAAGATGTTGAGGTAATTGAAGGTGAAGTCGAGCCTGAAATTACTGAACCAGAAGCAGTAGAAGAAAAACCGGTTGAGCCTAAACCAGCGATTTCCATTGAAGAAGCTTTCTCAAAGAGTGAAATTACCTTTGTGAAAGATTCTGATGCCAAACCATTGTTTGCTGAAGAAAAAGGCAAGAAATCAAAGAAGAAATCTTTCAATGAGGTTGAGTACGATCCAGATTTAGATATGACCATTGTCCGCCGCCGCCGCAAGAGAGATGGGGACGAAGAGAAATGGGATGATTATCTGGATTAAGCAGACCGCCTGAGTGATTAGAAGGATGGTACGCGGTGCCAAAAGCCGGCAAGCGACGCAAGAAGCATAAACCACAGCGGACCTGTGTGGGCTGCCGATCTGTGCAAGAGAAGCGCACATTAATCCGCATTGTACGAAGTACAGATGGTGTGCAGATCGATCTGCAGGGGAAATTGGCAGGTCGGGGCGCCTATCTGCATGACCGACGCTCGTGTTGGCAACTTGGATTAAACGGGCGATTGGCGCATGCCTTGAAAACTACCCTAAACGATTCTGAACGGCAGCTGCTGGAGGATTTTGCAGAGAGCTTGCCCACAGAAGAGGGTGCTTAGGAGCAATAGATAGGTTTTCTATGGCTGCAGTTATGAGACGCGATACTGGATATTGGGGGACCAGCAAGAATGAACTTTAAGGAGCTAGACCATGCCAGGTGAAGAAACCCAAACGATTGAATTACCGGCGATTACGACAGTTCGTGATTTTGCCGAGAAAATTAATGCAAGCCCAATTGACATTATCAAAGTCTTAATGGCCAATGGTGTAATGGCAAATATCAATCAGCAGATTGATTATGAAACCGCAGCAATTGTCGCTGCAGAGCTGGGATTTGAAACAACGCTGGAAGTAATTGACCAGGTATTGATTGAAGATACTGGCGAAGTGGCTTTATGGCGGCAGATGATTGCCAAAGAGGACCCAAAAGATTTGAGTCCGAGATCACCTGTGGTGACGATTTTGGGTCATGTTGATCATGGGAAAACTTCTCTGCTGGACGCGATCCGTTCGACAAAGGTGGCAGCCGGCGAGGCTGGCGGAATAACCCAGCATATCAGTGCTTATCAGATTGACCATAACGAAAAAACAATCACATTTCTTGACACCCCTGGCCATGCGGCGTTCACCGCAATGCGCTCACGCGGTGCGCAAGGCGCAGACGTGGTTATTCTGGTAGTGGCAGCAGATGACGGCGTAATGCCCCAGACAAAAGAAGCCCTGGCGCATGCCAAAGCTGCCAAAGTGCCGATTATTGTGGCTTTGAATAAGATGGATAAGCCGAACGCCAATCCAGAAAAGGTCAAGAAGGAATTAGCAGATAACGGATTGATCCCTGACGATTGGGACGGCGATACGATCGTGGTGCCGGTATCCGCGACCGAGCAAACCGGTCTTGAAGACCTGCTCGAAGCGATTTTGCTAGTTTCGGATAATACTGAAATTTTAGCTAATCCGCAAGGCGAGCTGATTGGTACTGTGATCGAAGCTGAACGCGACCGCTCTAAAGGTGTTGTGGCAACTCTCCTGGTACAGAACGGAACAATAAAGATTGGTGACATTCTGGTTGCTGGCCAGGCTTCTGGCAGGATCCGAGCGATGTTCAACTTCCTCGGTGAAAAAATCACCGAAGCCGGGCCGTCCACCCCGATTTCTTTGATGGGGTTGAGCGATGTGCCAAGCGCCGGTGATTTGATCCGGGTAGTGGATACTGATAAAGAAGCTCGGGCGATTGTGGCTGAGCGCCAGGAAAGCCAAAAGAACGCAAGAGTGGCGAGTATGGTGGCGGTAACGCTCGAAAACATGTTTGAGCGGTTCCAGGAGGGGCAGGCTCGTGAGCTGCGATTAATTATCAAGGGTGATGTGCAGGGATCTTTGGAACCGATCATTTCATCTTTAGAAGAGATTAGCGCCAGCGACGAAGAAGGGCAGATCCGCGTAAATATTCTGCACTCTGGCACCGGGAATATCAGCGAGAACGATATCACCCTGGCTGCTGCATCCCAGGCAATTGTGATGGGCTTCAATGTGCAGGCCGATGAAGCAGCCCGAGTGACCGCTGACCGGGAAGGTATTTCGATCCGGTTTTACAATATCATTTACCGCCTGACCGAAGATGTTGAGAAGGCGCTTAAGGGGATGCTGGCACCGGAAGAGAAGCTCACCGTGATCGGTAAGGCTGAAGTACGCGCCTTGTTCAAAGTGCCGAAGATTGGAAAGATTGCCGGATGCCGTGTGGTTGATGGAGAAATTCGCCGGAATGCGCTGATGCGTGTGCTAAGGAACGATAAATTAATTTATGAAGGCGAGATCAGCTCGCTGCGACATGAAAAGGATGACGTGCGAGAAGTACGCTCTGGCTTTGAATGCGGGATCAATATTAAGGGGTTTGACGCTTTCGTAGAAGGAGATATTTTAGAGTGCTTCACACGGGAGTTCGTAAAAATTGAATAATGAGGAAGGATTGGTACGATGACATCTGAAGGCAGAGCCAGCCGGATTGCTCGACAAATTAAAGAAGACCTCTCAACAATTTTACTGTTTGACGTAGGAGATCCACGGCTTTCCGGAGTGTTTATTACGGATGTGAATGTCGACCGGGAACTCGCTTACGCCAATATTTTTGTCTCGACTTTGGAAGGCGTAGAGCGTGAACAAGAAGTGTTAGACGGGCTTAATCGAGCTAAAGGATATATGCGCAGCCAGCTTGCCCAGCGAATTCAACTGCGCTCTTTTCCTAATTTGCGATTTAACTGGGACCCAACCCCTGAAAATGCGGAACGGATTGAAAGATTGATTGATTCTTTGAGTAAGGATGATAATTCAGAGGATGACTAAGTCTTTAACAGGTGCGGTGCGCGCCAAGCTGGATGAGGCAAACAGGATTTTACTCACGGCTCATGCACGACCAGATGGCGATGCAATTGGATCGGTCTTGGCTTTTGGGATCGCGCTGCAGGATGCAGGGTATGAGGTTCAAATGGTGCTCAGCGACAGCGTGCCGGCAGCATTAAGGTTTTTACCCGGCAGCGACCAGGTAGTGACCTCTCCGAAAGGCGAGTTTGACCTGGTAATCACGCTTGACCTCGGTAATATGGAGCGGATTGGCGCGACACTTAAAAAGTTTTCAAAAATTGACATTAACATTGATCATCACCCTGATAATTCAAACTATGGGGAGATCAACATTGTCGATCCGGAAGCGGTCTCGGTTACCGAGATGCTGACAGACTTGCTGCCGGAGCTTGGATTAGAAATTACTCAACCGGTCGCCACTAACTTGTTGGCCGGGTTGATTACCGATACGCTCGGCTTGCGTACACAGAATATGCGTCCCGCGGCGCTGCGCAAGGCGGCAGATTTGTTTGAAAAAGGAGCTGACCTGCCGGAGTTGTACTTCAAAACTCAGGTACAGCGCAGCTTTACAGCATCCCGCTATTGGGGTGCAGGGTTGTCAAAATTAGCCCGTAAAGATGGCCTGGTTTGGGCATCGTTATCGCTTGAGGACAGAAAATCTGTAAATTACTCTGGGCGAGATGACGCTGACCTGGTCAATATCCTCTCTGCAATTGATGATGCCGTGGTAGCGGTTATTTTTGTGGAGCAAGACGAGAAAACAGTAAAGGTCAGCTGGCGTAGCCGCTCAGCAGAGACAGATGTTTCTAAGGTCGCTCACCAATTCGATGGCGGAGGTCATCAAGCAGCCTCAGGCGCGATGGTGACAGGCAGCCTGCGTGAAGTTGAAGAAAAAGTTGTAAATACCACTTACCAGATGCTTGCAGAAAATATCAAAAAAGTGAATAATTAGTTAGAGTAAAAATTCAGTTGGAAGCAACGGGAACTATTGAAAGTAAGACCCATTAAAAATATTCAGGGGTAAGGAGTAAAGATGGATAAGAACGTAGTTAAGAATGTAGTATCGGGGGTATTTGTCATCGACAAACCGGTTGGGCTGACCTCACATGATATCGTACAAATCGTACGCAGAGGCACCGGCATCCGCCGCGTCGGACATACCGGAACATTAGACCCCCGCGCTTCAGGTGTGTTGGTAGTACTGCTTGGTCCTGCCGTTCGCTTGAGCGAGTTTGTATCCGCATCAGATAAGAGTTACCAGGCCACCATTCGCCTGGGGGCTCGAACCGAAACCTTCGATGCTGAAACTGAGCCGACAGAAGATGAAATGCCAGTGAATGTGACCGAGGATGAGTTCATCGATTTGATCAAAGGCTATGAGGGTGAGATCGAACAAGTTCCACCGCCATATTCAGCAGTGAAAGTAGATGGGAAGAAAGCTTACGAGCTAGCCCGCAAAGGCGAGGAAGTTGAGCTTGAGCCCCGGATGATCAACGTGTATAACCTGGACCTGCTGGAATGGGCACCGCCAGAAGTGGTGGTTGATGTGAAATGTTCTTCTGGCACCTATGTGCGTTCACTTGCTAACGATATTGGAGAAGCTTTGGGTATTGGCGCTCACCTGGTTGGCTTGCGGCGCACCAGCAGCGGGCAGTTTACTTTGCGAGATTCAATTTCTCTGCGGCGCTTGCGCGAGTCCTTTGATACCGGTACATGGGCGCAGCATTTAATCCCGGCATCGGAAGCCTTGAGCGATTGGTTCACGATTGAGCTTGATGAGGATATGCTCGAAAAAGTTCGCAACGGACACCGCATTCCGGCGGAGGAAGGCCAGGAAGGTTGGGCACGCGCGGTCAGCGAACAAGGTGACCTGGTTGCGCTGCTTGAGATTATTGAAGACGCGCAAGAATGGCAGCCGCGGAAAGTGTTCTTTGCTTCATAGCTGGTAAATATGCAGCATATCTACGGGCTGCAAGATGCCAATGTCAGTGGGGTGTGGTTGTCGATTGGCAGCTTTGATGGCGTGCATCTTGGTCATCAATCAATCATTAATAAACTTACTGCCGGAGCACATGCAGCAGGCGCTCCGGCAGTTGTGCTAACCTTTTATCCCCATCCCTCAGTTGTACTGCGCGGCCCGCGTGAATCGTTTTACCTGACCACCCCAGAGGAGAAGGCCGAATTGTTGGGGGAGTTAGGGGTCGACTTGGTGATTACCCATCCCTTTAATCAAGAAGTCGCTCAAATGAGCGCCGAAGACTTCATCGGGCAGTTGGTGAAGCATTTGACATTGGCGCAGTTGTGGGTGGGTTATGATTTTTCCCTGGGGCGTGACAGAGAGGGAAATTTGCCAAAATTGAAAGAAATTGGAGAAAAACCCGAATATAATTTCAGCGTGCATGAGGTCTCGGCTTTGTTGTCAGGTGGTGCGGTAGTCTCATCCAGCCGGATCAGAAGCTTGCTCGAGGCGGGTGATATTGAATCCCCAGCCAGCTTACTTGGGCGCTCTTTTTCGATCAGCGGGGAGGTGGTCAAAGGCGAAGGCCGCGGCCGGAAGTTGGGGATCCCGACAGCAAATCTGAGCATCGCCAAAGAGAGAGTGGTCCCTGGCGCAGGGGTGTATGCTGGTTTTGTTACCCATCAGGGAAAATCCTATCCGGCAGTCACCAATATTGGGGTGCGGCCAACCTTTGAAGATCTTCCAGTAGCCCCGCGGGCGGAGAGCCATATCTTAGACTTCAATGAAGATCTTTATGGCGAAGAAATTAACTTGAGTTTTATCGCTCGTTTACGCAGTGAAATGCGTTTCGAGAGCGTTGAAGCACTGATGGCGCAGATCAATTTGGACATCGAAAAGGCACGAGAGGTGTTAAAGGATATAAATTAGGAGGCTGTGATGAAACAGTACCTAGACCTGCTGCAGCACGTACTTGAGCATGGCGCGCAGAAAGACGACCGTACCGGCACTGGTACCTGCTCGGTGTTTGGCTATCAAACCCGTTTTGACCTCTCGCAAGGCTTTCCAGTATTAACCACCAAGAAACTGCATTTAAAATCAATTATCCATGAACTTCTCTGGTTTTTGGCGGGGGACACTAATGTAAAATACCTGCAGGATAACGGCGTACGGATTTGGAATGAGTGGGCGGATGAGGACGGTGAACTTGGACCAGTATATGGCGCGCAGTGGCGCCGCTGGCGCGGCGCGGATGGTCGCACCCATGACCAGATCAGCAGCGTTGTAGACCAGATCAAGAGTAATCCGTATTCACGACGGCATATTGTCAGCGCCTGGAATGTCGCCGAGATTGAAAAGATGGCGCTGCCGGCCTGCCATAATATGTTCCAGTTTTATGTGGCGCAGGGAAAACTCTCCTGCCAGCTTTACCAGCGTTCGGCAGACATCTTTTTGGGTGTGCCGTTCAATATCGCATCCTATGCCCTGCTGACGATGATGTTTGCTCAGGTGTGCGGCTACCAGCCGGGTGATTTTGTGATCACCTTTGGCGATGCTCATCTTTACAATAACCATCTTGAACAGGCGCGACTGCAGCTCACTCGTGAGCCAATGCCGCTGCCGGAAATGCGGATTAATCCCGAGGTGGATTCAATCTTTGATTTCAAGTTCGAGGATTTTGAGCTGAGCGGCTATCAGGCGCATCCTCATATCAAGGCGGAGGTGTCGGTATGATTATTTCATTGATTGTGGCAGTCAGCGAGAATGGGGTGATTGGATATCAGGGCAGGATTCCCTGGAAGCTCCCCGCAGACCTGGAGATGTTCAAGCAGACCACGATGGGTCACACCCTGATTGTTGGTCGTAAAACGTATGAGTCGATTGGACGACCGCTGCCCGGACGGCGGATGATGGTGCTCTCCCGCCAACAGGATTATCGCGCTGAGGGTTGCCAGGTGGTCGATGGGCTTCCCGAAGCATTGGAATTAGCCCGGCTGGAAGGGGAGAACGAGGCTTTCATCGCCGGGGGGGCACAGGTGTATGCCCAGGCGCTGCCGCTGGCTGACCGGATCTATTGGACAGAAGTCCAGGCCGAGATTGAAGGAGATACCTTCTTTCCGGAGTTTGAGCGGGGTGACTGGGAGGAGCAAGAGCGAAAAGAGTTCCCCGCGGATGAAGAGAATCAATTTGGGTTTGCTTTCAGCCTGTTGGTTCGCAAGGGGTAGCCTTGAATTTGAATTATGAATTATGAATTGGGATCGGGTAGGTCTTTATCGACTTTCCCGGTTTTTGGTAGGGAGGAATTCTAGTCTTTCACTGCATTCAACGCCCGCACAAAATTGGCCGCCATCTGCTCGAGGTTGATCTCTTCGGCGGTGATGCGGTAGGATTCGTCGCCCATTCGGCGCAGGCGGAGATGGTCGGAGAGCGCTTCGGTGAGGGCAGTGTTGAGAGCTTCCTGGCTGTCAGGTGTGATCAGCCAACCGTTTCCGGGGCGGACAAGATCATCCTGGGTTCCGTCTCCTTTAGCAACGATCACCGGCAAGCCGTGGGACATCGCCTGCTGAATGGCGAGCCCCCCGGTGCCAGGGAGCACGAAGAGGTCAGCCTGGGCGTAGATTGGGTCCAGCTCAGCGCCGTGCTTAGCGCCCAGAAACTCTGCCTGCGGGTAGAGTTGAGCAGCCTGGGATTCAAAGGCTGCGCGGGCAGGCCCATCGCCGACGATTAACAAATTCGGCTGTTGATCTTCAGGCAGGGCAGCACAGGCACGGAAGAGCATCTCCAGCTTTTTGCGGGCTTGCAGACGGCCGACGAACAGCAAAGTAGAAGGAGAAAAATCTGCGAGTCTGGTTGGGGGAGGCGCGTTTGGACGCGGTGCAGCGGCGTTGTGGGCAACAAAAATTTTATCAGCTCGGAGGCCGAGAGCGAGGTGCTCGTCAGCGCCGCGCTGGCTGTAGCTGATATAGCCATCTAATTTGGTGAGGAAGCGTAATCGAGATTGCCGCCGTAATCTGGCTAAAGCCCCTCTGGATGAGGGTGCACCCAGGCTCCAGCCTAAGACTGGTTTGCCGCGGGCGTGCATCCAGCGGATCGCTTTGCCTGAGGAGAGATAGCGCGGGTTGGCCTCGATCACCAGGGCATCTGGTTGGCTTTCTTCCAACCAGGGGATGATATTGGTTTGTTGACAGAGGTAGAGCGGTCCGCTGAACAGGTGTAGGTTGTTGGCGGGGTAGAGCTGCGCATATTCCAAAGATTTGGCAGAATTAATCGCCTCCACCGGGCGCGGTTGGCCAGCAAAGAGGCTCAAGCCGCCGGTGCAGGATTGCGCCAGAGTGTCGAAAAATGCGGTGCGGTAGCTGGGCAAGACCCGCTGTTGGACGGCGAGCTTTCCGGAAAAGATGCTCATGCCTGCGAGATTGCCTCCAGGTAGCGCTCGACCATCACGTCCAGGGCAAAGGCTTGTTCGGCACGTTGGCGCGCTCCTCTGCGGAATTTCTCCTGGTTGTTGAGAACTTCCGCGGCGGCAGCAGCAAGGGCAGGGATATCCGGGGTTTCCAGCCTCCAGGGATCGGCACCGTAGGCGACAATCCTGCCAGCATTTCCCTCACCGACCAATTCTGCGAGTGAGCCGGTATCATAACCGACGACTGGCAGCCCACAGGCCAGCGCTTCGATCACTGAATTTGGGCAGGGCGGGTTAAGTTCGGCAGAGAAATATAAATGTGCCGAACGGTTGTAGTAGGGAATTTTATCCCCGGGGACGACCCCGAGCCAATTGATGGGCACCCTGGTATAGCGGTTCCATTGAGCTTGTGTTTCCGGGGGAACCACGCCGGCGACAGTTAATTCACTGGGGAGTTGATGTTGAGATTCTAACTGGTGAGCCAGGTCGAGGGCAATCTTGAGGCCGATGTCGTGGCCTGAGGCGAAGCTGCCTTCAACCAGCATGATGCGGAAGCGTTCAGTGGGACGGTCTGCTGTGCCTTCCGGGGAGTAAGCTTTGAGATCTACGGCGTTATGGATCACATTGTGAGCAACCGGCGCGGGTTGATAGACCTGCTCCCAGCGCCGGGCGACGAATTCGCTCTGGTAAATGATCCGGTTGGCGAGGTGCAGGCGGGTGTAGTTGAGCAGCAAGTTTCCGTATTCAGATTTGAGGTAATGGCGGGGGTTGAAGCGGTTAAGCCGGTGGATCCAGTTGATCCCATCGAGACGTTGTATGATTGGAATCCCTCGGCGGGCAGCACTGCGCAGTTTGCCGAGGTGGCGAGAGCCGCTGATCAATAAGATGGCGTCATAAGGGAGGTCGTCTAAGTCAAAGCTGACCTCGATGCCCCGGGCGCGCAGTCCGCTGGCGAATTTATTTCGAAAGCTGGCTGGTCCACCGATACTGCGAGGGGATGGGAAGATGCAAATCCGTTTTGGCTGCGGCATAGTAGCGCTACTCGGGCGCACCTGGTTGAATGACCAGGTCTTTTAGTTCGATCGAATGGGATTCTGAAGGGAGTGTACCATAATTCAACCGGCCATCGGGTGACCAGGCAGCGAATTGATTATCGATCCACAGCACAAAGCCAAGCGGTCCGCGCGGGGTAATATGGGTGGAGTAGATTTGGCTTCCGTCTACACTAAAGGCCACCTGGGTTTTATCCCAATCCAGGCGGTAGCGGTGCCAGCTGGTTGGGTCGATATCAAGTTGGACAGCATCCTGTGGGATCACCATGCTGGCGAGTTTACGGAGCATGCGGGCTGCGGGGCGAATACGCAGCAGTGGGAGGGCTAGCAGACCAGGGGCGAGGACCCAGGCAGGAATCGGAGGCGCACGGAAGGTGGCCGCCAGAGCGCCTCTTCCGGGAAGGCGATCACTAAGGGAGAGGTGGTTTGGTGGCGAGGCAAAGAAGAACCAGGCCGCGTTGGGAAGTGCAGGCAGCAAATGCTCCCCACCGAAGCCAAGTTTGATACCGAAAGGATCGTTCCACAGGCCAAAACCCCAGGTGCCGGGAATCTCAGAACGTGAGGCTCGTGCCTCAAGTGCAATGGTCAATGGTGGACGCCAGGGGAATTGTGCGCGGGAGAGATGTTGGTAATCATCGAGCTGGGCGAGGCGGTACTCTCCTGCGGGACCTGCTGATATGGTGAGCTGGTGGGTGTTGTTTTCCTGCTCAGAGACTTGGGATCCAGGGGTGCTGCGCGGAGTCAATTGGAAGGCGTGCATCAATTTATTATAATGTTTAGCTTTAACTGAAGCAATGATACAATGGAAGCAGTAAAGAAGGTTGTTGGAGGATGCGATTGAGACCACCTGAAGAATTTGATACCGCCAGACTAAGATTGCGAATGCCCAATCTGGGGGATGCGGAAGATATTTTCAATCTATATGCCCAAGATAAACAAGTCACCCGTTTCCTGACCTGGAAACCCCACGGATCAATTGAGGAGACCAAAGAGTTCCTCATCTGCTGCATGTGCGCCTGGAATGAAGGCACTGCGTTCCCCTGGGTGCTGATTGAAAAAGAGACCAATCAATTGGTGGGAATGATAGAAGTGGAATTTGAGAAGCATCGCGCCAAATTAGGTTATGTGCTGGCACGCCCTTTTTGGGGGGCGGGTTATGGCACAGAGGCGGCACATCTGGTGATTGATTGGGCGATTGCGCAGCCAAAAATCTTCCGGGTGTGGGCAGTTTGCGATGTGGAAAACCTGCCCTCGGCGCGGGTGCTCGAAAAGGCGGGGATGAAGCGTGAGGGCACTTTGAAACGCTGGTTGTACCACCCAAATTTTGATAAGAAACCACGGGATTGTTATGTGTACGCGATTGTTAAATAGAACGATCGTGCAGTGTTATAATAGGGGAAATTAGGAGGCTGCATGGAAATTACCTGGTATGGACATTCTTGTTTTCGGATAACCGAACGCTCAATGGCGACGGTAGTAACAGACCCTTTCGACCATTCTGTGATTGGATATAAAGAACTTCAACTAAAGGCCGATATTGTGACAGTCAGTCATGAAGCTCCGGGACACAGCCATCTTAAGGCGGTCAAGGGTAGTAAATGGCAGATCAGCGGACCGGGAGAGTACGAAATCGGTGGCGTATTCCTCACTGGAGTACCGACTGGCAAACGTGATAAAGACAATAATGGCCGCAAGATGCTGTATGTCTTTGAATATGAAGGCGTGACAATTGCTCATCTTGGTGATCTTCGTTCAATGTTAACCCGCAAGGAAGTGGACGCCTTGGGTAAAGTGGATGTGCTTCTCGTACCGGTTGGCAGTGGAGAGGGATTAACCCCAGCTAAAGCAGCTGAAGTAGTCAATTTAATCGAACCTGGGATCGTGATCCCGATGCTTTATAAAACGCCTGCTGAAAAAATGGATTTAGGTGAGCTAGATGGATTCCTCAAACAAATGGGAATCAGTGATCAACCTGAAGCCCTTGAGAGCTTGAAGGTTACCAAACGGGATGTTCCAGATGATACCCGGGTGGTCGTGCTGTCATTTTCTGAATAAGGGACTGTGCGGAGGAACGAGTCGATGACACAGGAAGTTAAGCTAATGATGTTCTGGGATATTCTGCCAGGGCGGGAAGAAGATTACTTTGAATTCCATGTGCGTGAGTTTGTTCCAGCGTTGGAGCAGATGGGCTTATTCCTACATGAAGCCTGGCTGACAGTTTATGGCGAACAGCCGCGATTGATGGCGGAGGCGGTGATTAACAATCTGACTCGGGCAAACGGTTTGATTTCCTCCGAAGAGTGGCTGGATCTCGGCGTGCAGCTGGCAGACTTCGTGGAGAATTTTGAGTATAAATTAATACCCCACCGCTCCAGCTGGCAGATGTAGCCTGATTTTGTAAGAAGAAGAAAACCAAACCGCTCTGAATTTTGCAATGATAAAGGCTGATCATTCGATCAGCTTTTACATTGAACGAACAAAGCTCGATATTGTTTGACTGATTTCTCCGAACTAGAGCCTTTCGGAAATACATATGACACCCAAAAAATCCACAATCGCCAAACAATTATTACAATGGTATGCTGCCAACCAACGGAGTTTTCCATGGCGGGATGCTGCTGAACCATATGCGGTGTGGGTATCGGAGATCATGGCTCAGCAAACCCGCCTTGAGACGATGCAGCCTTATTTCCAGAAGTGGATGGAATGTTTCCCAACGATTGAAACCCTGGCAGCAGCTTCTCAGCAAGAAGTGTTGAGCCAATGGGAAGGGCTGGGTTATTATGGTCGGGC
>JBDLJU010000050.1:0-15651 GCA_039714215.1 Chloroflexota bacterium
CGCGATCCTCGGTCATGAGTTCGGGATCGGGGTGCGCAACGGCTGCTTCTGCGCCCACCCCCTGATCCTCCATCTGCTGGAGGTCGATGACGAGCAATCGATAAAAACCCGCGATCAGATCATCAGCGGGGACAAGAGTGAGATGCCCGGCCTGATCCGCGCCTCATTTGGTTTATACAACACCCTCGAAGAGGTTGACTCCCTGATTGACGCACTGGAAGCGATCGCTGCTGGCGAGTACAGTGGTGAATATATCCAGGACCCGGCTTCCGGTGAATACACCCCGGTTGGGTGGGAACCAGGCTTTGAAAATTTCTTTTCTCTAAACTAAATTTTCACCGGCCGAGCGAATTGCTCGGCCGTTTATTCAATTATGACCCGAAAACCTCCCGCCCCCTTCTACCGCCAGGTATACGCCATCGTCTGGAAAATTCCTCCAGGCAAGGTGACCAGTTACGGCCGCATCGCAGAGATGCTCAACAACCCAGGCGCTGCCCGGCAGGTGGGCTACGCAATGAGCGCGCTGAAGAACCGGGCAGATGATCCCGGGTATGTTGGGATTCCCTGGCACCGGGTGGTTAACCATCAGGGCCAGATCGTGATCAAAGGCTCAGGAGAAGGCCGCCTGTACCAGGCAGAGCTGCTTCGCGAGGAAAGTGTCGAGTTCAGCAAAGACCTGCAGGTCAATTTGGATGGTCATCTTTGGGAGGGGCTGCTTCCGCATGAGGTTCAGGCAGTGCTTGAAGAAGCGGGGATAAATCCTAAATACGAGTAATCTGTTTTCCGCTGGCGATCCGATCAACGAGCGATCGACACAGCTCAAATAACCAATCGATGCAACCGATTGCTTATTTGGAAAAATCAGCGCGCTTCACCAATAAACCGGGGTATTTCATTCAATTTTCCAGGCCATTTAGGCAGAAATTTTTCCTGTGATTTTTTGATTAAATCCCTAACCTTAAAGAATTGAAGGTCCACCTTAAAATTTCAGGATTAACTGCTATATTTTGTTGCTCACATTTTGGCTTTATGTTAAAATGGCTAAACATCGTCGCAATATACATGGGTGAAAAAAATACTGCCCCCACATCTGGGGGTTCTTTAATCACTGGTTGGATGAGGTTTTAATGCACTGTCCGCTCTGCCAAAATGAGCACGGAACCAAAGTAATCGATACTACCCACGACAACCGGGGAGGTATCCGCCGGCGGCGCGAGTGCAAGGAATGCGGTAAGCGGTTCAGCACGTATGAGCGCGCGATCCTCTCCACTCCGATGGTGATTAAAGAAGACGGTACCCGAGAAGAATTTGACCGGGAAAAATTGATCCGCGGCTTACGGGTCGCCTGCGTCAAGCGTCCGGTTTCGGCAGCAGACCTTCAACGATTAACCGGAGAGATCGAGGCCGCCCTGCAGCACCAGGGCAAAGCAGAGGTCCCCTCCGCGGTGATTGGAGACATGGTGATCGCCGGTCTCAAAGAGCTTGACCAGGTAGCCTATATCCGCTATGCAATTGTCTACCTTGGCTTAGATGATCTCGATGCTGTCCGCAGTGAACTTGATCGACTGATCGAAAACGTATAACCGGGATTAACCTTCAAAGAGAAATTTTCCCCCGGGGATGGACCTGGTAACAGATCTTTAGATCTCTATTGTCCATTTTAACAATTTAGGAGAAGAAAGTCATGGCTGAACCCAATGAGGCAGTAATATCAATTTCAACACCAAAACGCCCTAAGAGTCTCCCTGCAATTGAACTGACCGACAACGCGCACAGCGTGTTTATCCGCCGGTATGCCCGGCGCAGCATGCAGGGAGAGCCAATTGAATCCGTAGAGGATACTTTTTGGCGGGTGGCCTACCATATTGCCTCAGTGGAGGGGAACACCGGCCGGGATGTTGACGCGGCCGCAAAAGAATTTTACACCCTGCTTGCAGATAAGCGCTTCTTCCCCAACTCCCCCACCTTCACCGGAGCGGGGACCCCGCTCGGGCAGCTGGCTGCCTGCTTTGTGCTCCCAATCAGTGATGACATGGGACGGATGCCGTCTGGGATTTTCCAGACGCTGCGCGACGCCGCCCTGATCCAGCAGACCGGCGGCGGTAATGGATTCTCCTTCTCCCGCCTGCGCCCGAAACACTCCGTGGTACGCTCCTCCGCCGGGGAAGCCACCGGACCGGTCGGCTTCCTGCGGGTCTATGACCAGGCTTTCGGCGAAGTTGCCCAGGGCGGCACCCGCCGCGGGGCCAATATGGCTGTGCTGCGCGTCGACCACCCGGATATCGAAGATTTCATCAGCTGTAAGACCAGCGAGCAGGCAATCACCAATTTTAATATTTCTGTGGGGATCACCGATGCCTTTATGGAAGCCGTTGAGCAAGACGCCGACTGGGATTTACGTTTCATCGACAACCACGACCCCGATTTTAAGGGCTTTGACGGCACGATTGACGAAGCTGAAGCCGCCGGGATGCAGATCACCGTGCACAAGACGGTGCGCGCCCGCGACCTGTTTGAACAGATCGTGCAGCAAGCCCACTTCAACGGCGAGCCGGGAATCTTATTCCTGGATGCCGCCAACCGCTCAAACCCGGTCGGGCACCTCTACCAGCTGGAAGCGACCAACCCCTGCGGTGAGCAGTGGTTGGGGCCGTACGAGAACTGCTGCCTGGGTTCAATCAACCTGGCACAGCACCTCGGACCGGACGGCAGCGTGGACTGGGAGCTGTTGGAGCAAAGCGTGGTCAGCGCCACCCGCTTCCTGGATAACGTGGTGGATGCCAACGCCTATGTGCCCGCAGTCCCCCAGCTGGAAGACGCGGCGATGAACGCCCGCCGGATCGGATTGGGCTTAATGGGGCTCGCCGACCTGATGTACCACAGCGGGATCCGCTACGGCTCGGAAGCAGGGCAGGAATTTGTCGCCCAGGTGATGGAATTCATCCGCTTCCACTGCATGCAGGCCAGCATTAAGCTGGCTGCCAGCCGCGGCGCATTCCCGGCGATCGAAGGCAGCATCTACGACCCGAAAAATATTACCTGGGAGACCCCCACCCCGCTGACCCCCTACATCGACGACCACAATCGTCCCGAGCTGGATTGGGAGCAGATCATCAGCGGAATTAAGACGCACGGGATCCGCAACGCCGCCCAGACCACGATTGCCCCAACGGGGACAATTGCGACGGTCTCCGGCTGTGAGGGCTACGGCTGCGAGCCGGTCTTCGCCCTGGCCTACATCCGCCACGTGAACGATAACGGCAATGATTTACAGCTGACCTATACCAGCCCGCTGTTTGAAGCGGCCCTGGAAGGCGCAGGGTTGGACGATGACACCCGCGAGCAGATCATCACCGAGGTGATTGAACAGGGCAGCTGCCAGGGGATCGAAAACCTGCCTGAGGAGATCGCCGATACCTTCGCGGTCTCCGGCGACATCACCGCCGAGGAGCATGTCCGCATGCAGGCGGCGATGCAGGCATTTGTAGACAACAGTCTCTCAAAGACGGTCAATTTCCCTGCAGGCGCGACCACCGACGAGGTCGCCAACGCCTACCTGTTGGCCTGGGAGCTGGGCTGCAAGGGAATCACGGTGTACGTCACCGGCTCACGCGAGACGGTGGTGCTGGAAACGCACGCGACTGCCAAGGAGAAAGCCGGCACTGAAGATACCTCCCAGATGACCTCGGTGTGGAACAAGACCAAGAAGCCGCGCCCGCGGGCGCTGAAAGGGCGCACCTACAACATCCAGACCCCGGTGGGGAAAGCTTTTGTGACGATCAACGAGAACGGCCACCGCCAGCCGTTTGAAATTTTCCTGAATACCGCCAAAGCCGGTTCGGAGACCGCAGCAGTCTCGGAGGCGATCGGGCGCCTGATGAGCTATAACCTGCGCCTGGCCTCCCCGGTGGCCTCGCGCCAGCGCCTGAAAGAGATCTACCGCCAGCTGCGGGGGATCGGCGGCAGCCGCACCAGCGGGTTTGGACCCAACCGGGTGAGCTCGCTGCCCGACGGCGTGGCCAAAGTGGTCGGTGAGTACATCGAAGAAACCAAAGACGAACACCCCGGCGAGGGCGCCTTCATGCCCGCCACCCCGTCCAACGGCAAGAGCAACCACGCCGAAAACGGCAATACCAAAAAGGTCGATATTCAGCAGGTCGGGGATATGTGCCCGGAGTGCGGCCACGCCTCGGTGATCAACGAAGAAGGCTGCCGCAAGTGCTACAACTGCGCGTACAGCGAGTGTTAGCCAGGTGTAGGTTTTCACGAAGTTTGGTCTAAGTTGAAAAGATTTTGCCAAATCTTCGAATGAATAGAAGAAATCTTCTGTATCAATCAAATTTTACTTTGAGGAAAAATCAACAGCAATTGGCTGGTGGTGAATTTTCGTAGAGATGGACACGATTTGATTTTTCAAATCGTGTCCATAAAATGAAGACCTCGTCCAGGCAAAAATCTTGTATAATACGAAAGTAGCATCTGGAAAAGAAAATTCCATTTCCAGGACTATTTATTTCTATTGTTAAACATAGTAATTGATAACTTGAGAAAATATTCTAAGAGGCATAACACGATGCAAAACAACCACCGCTTTATCATTTTACTAGTCAGCCTGGTGCTGATTGTGGGGATTACCGTTCACTCCCCGGATACTGCCCACGCCGCAACACTGACCGTTAACTCACTCAACGATGTGGACGACGGCACCTGTGACGCTGCACATTGCAGCCTGCGCGAGGCCATTGACAACGCTGTGGCTGGAGACACTATCACCTTTAGCGTCACCGGAACCATCACCCTGACCGGTGGTGAACTTCTGATAGACAATGACCTGACCATCACCGGACCAGGAGCTGATCAACTGGACATCAGCGGGAACAACAGCAGCCGGGTTTTCTATATTATCGGTGGTACTGTAACCATCAGCGCCCTGACCATCCAGGATGGAAAAGCCCCGGACGGAGCTTCCCCCGGTACTGGCCCTGGCATGGATGGCGAAGACGGCGGTGGCATCTATCATGACGGCACAACGTTAACCCTCCAGGACTGCATTGTGAATAACAACAACGCCGGGAACGGCGGCAATGCAGGCGGAATTTTTAGCGGCGGCGATGGCGGTGATGGCGGCGGCATCTTCAATGAAACTACGCTGATAATCGAGAACTGCACCATCAGCAATAATCAAACTGGCGACGGCGGGGCAGGAAATCTTGGCACCAGTAGCAGCCGTGGGGGAAACGGTGGCGGCATCCACAACATCGGCTCATTGACGATTAGAAATAGCTCAATCAAGGAGAATACTACTGGCAGTGGCGACATGCCGTCATTTTGGGGGGGTAGAGGTGGTGGAATTAGCCATTATGGCCCTGCAGCCACCATAGAAAGCGTAACTTTCTCTGGGAATAATGCAACATTAAGCTGGGGGGGAGGTTTATACAATAGCAGCTTTTCTTCGATCAATCGTATTCACAAAAGCACCTTCAGCAATAACATAGCTATGTATGGCGGCGGTATCAGTAATAATTGGGGCAGCCAGATTGATGAGATCAGTTCCAGCACATTTCATGGCCAGAACACGATGTCTGGTGGCGGTATTTTCAATGACGAGGGTGTAATCGGAACAATCACAAAGTGTGCTTTCTCCAACAATGATGCAATATTCAGCGGAGGCGCAATATTAAATTCAGATGCAACGATAGATATCATTGAACGTTCTGAATTCTCTTCGAATACAGCTAAAGAGGGCGGTGCGATCAACAATCGTGTTTCTTCTACAATAGGTTCCATCACCAACAGCACCTTTTCCGGAAATATCGCAGATGAACACGGTGGAGGATTCTATAACGATAATTCCACCGTCACGATCATCGCCCACAATACCTTCTGGGATAACAGGGCAAACTATCCATTGGGTGGCGGTGGAGGTTCACTCCACAACGTTGGCGGGGTCAATACCCTCAATACCTTTTCATATAATATTATCGCTTACAGTCTTGCAGGTGGAAATTGCTCAGGAACATTTCCCAACACACTCACTGGTAACCTGACAGACACAAACGGGTGCTGGGTATCAGCCACTTCTTTAGCCTTTACAGGCCATGTCGGCCCTTTGCAAGATAATGGCGGGCCAACTAAAACCCACGCCCTGCTCTTTTCCACTCCGGCAAACCCGGCCATCGACGCTGGTGAAGCAAACTGCTCCCCCGCCCCGATTAATGACCAGGACCAGCGCGGTGTGAAACGTTCCGATTATGGCACTGCCTGTGATATCGGAGCTTTTGAATACACCGGTAGCGATTCCCCCCTGGAGGTGAGTGAAAGCAACCCGGCAAACGGCAGCAAAACACCAACCGTCACCCAGATCACGGTCACCTTTAACAAAGATGTGGTCAGCGACGGAAGCCCAGATGCAGCCAACAATATCAATAACTACCTGCTGGTTGAGAAAGGCCCCAATGGCACCTTTGATACCATTTCCTGCGCAGACGGTCTGCAGGTTGATGATGTCAAGATCACGATTACTGGCGTGACCTACGATGCTGCCAGCAAGGCAGCCACCCTGACATTCACCCCCTCACCACTGCCTTTGGGTAAGTACCGCCTGTTTGTCTGCGGCACCACCTCTATTTATGACACAATTGGCCTGGAACTGAACAACGGCTTATTCGATACAGAGATTGAATTTATACTTGAAGAAGCAACTGTATCCACAGTTTCCAATACTCTCCCCGCCACCGGTTTCCCCCGGGGCATGACCACCTCGCTCCCGACTCAACCTGTTGAGAAAGCCTATGCTTCCTCAGACCTGGTACTTGAGATCCCCTCGCTGGGTGTAGAGATGGATATCGTCGGTGTATCGCAATCCAAAATTGGCTGGGATACCACCTGGCTTGGACAGAGTGCTGGCTGGCTGGAAGGCTCCGCCTTCCCCACCTGGGCAGGCAACACCATCCTCACCGGGCATGTCTGGGACGCCAACAACAACCCCGGCCCGTTCGCCCAATTGAAATCACTCAAATACCGCGACCAGATCAAGATCGAGGCCTGGGGCCAAACACACATCTATGAAGTCGTGGAAAACAAACTGGTCTTCCCACGCAGCGTAAGCAAGGTCTTTGAGCATGAAGAGTACGACTACCTCACCCTGCTGACCTGCGAATTCTACAACCCACTAAACGGTGATTATTTCATGCGCCGTATGGTCAAGGCTGTTCTGGTGAGTGTACATTAGCGATTAATCAACAATAACATTCAGATAAGGAGCTAAGCACTTTGCTCAGCTCTTTATCATTTTTAGTGCACCAGGTGAGTTGGTCTATATTATTTTCTACCAAAAGCATTACGATTGGTTAGATCTGCGCAAAGGTTTGCCCCAATCTTTAAGGGGATAAGAACAGGTTTTGTTCAAACTTTGTGAGATAAACTGGCCCAATCTTTGTGAAAACCTACACTGGCAGGGATTAAGTCCCGCATTTAGGGGGAACGGTTAAAGCCATTCTCCACAGTGGGCTTGAAATTTGGATATATAATGGAGTTAGGCAATATTTGCTTACCTCCATTGATTTTTAATGGGGAAGCGTAGCTATCCCCGAACTAAATTGCTAAAATTGGGTAATCTTGATGACAAACCACATGGTTTTTGAAGAACGAGTACAGTTTCGTGAAAAGCTCACTAAAAGAGAAATTCAGGCCCTGATCTCAAACAAAGCCTTGAAGGTACTGCAGTGTTCTGAACCGGTTAAAACCCGGACATGGAAGCTGCTCAACGAGCAGTTCTTTCCAAAACGGCCAGAGGTGCAGCTGCGCGTATATGGCTGGTATGCTCAGGTCTGTGACCTGTCCTTTGTAACAATGCTGACCAATGTTCGCAACTTTTCTGCAGATTCTTTGATGCATGCTCAGGGTGTTGAACATCTTTCCGCAATGGAGAAACTGGAGTCTCTGGGAGTAGGAATTTTTCATCTGGAAGGGTTCGATTTCCTGAATCAGGTACCATCCCGTCTTAAAAAGCTTTACCTCGGAGAGACGAAATCTAAAAAACCCGATTTATCACCTTTGAACCGGTTTCATTTGCTGGAAGAAATTTACCTTGTAGGGCAGCAGAAAAATATTGAGGTCTTATCACAGCTTCTCAAGCTAAAAGACGTGACCCTGCGCTCGATCAGCACGCCTGAGATTAACTATTTAAGGCCGCTGGCCAAAATGTGGTCCCTGGATATTAAACTAGGCGGGATTAAAAATCTAAACGGCATAGAGGGAATGGAAAACATCAAATACCTCGAATTATGGCAGATCAGAGGGCTGGCCAATATTGAGGTCATCTCAACCCTGACCGGGCTGCAGCATCTGTTTTTACAATCTCTCCGGCAAGTAGAGCGTTTACCTGATCTTACAAAGCTAAAAAAACTCCAACGGATAACCATGGAGAATATGAAGGGCCTGATCGATATCGGCGCTCTGGAAGCGGCTCCTGCCCTTGAGGAATTGATCCATACCAGTGCCGGGAACCTGCAGCCAGAGGACTACCTGCCGTTGTTTAAGAACCCAAACCTGAAAAGTGCAGGTGTCTGGTTTGGCAGTGACAAGCGGAACAATCGCTTCAAAAAACTATTGGAAGAGCACGCTGTAGCACCATATGATTCTCGTCAATTCATCTTTAGATAAACACTTTTCTATGTGGTTAAAATTTTAAGTTTATTAAATCAATAAGTTATCTAGTAAATTAACTTTTCTTTTTCTGCAAATATACATACCTCATTATTGTTTTGTGAAAATAAATTATAAAAAGTATCAATATTCAAATCAGTAAGTTCTTCAATCAAGAAATATTTATCTGGCACAACCGCTGCGATATATTCCATTATCCAATTGTAAGAATCTAGGTTTTCTGGATACCACAAAATAAATCCGCCAGAAAGGTCGTTGGGAAAACAAGCCCTTATACTATCTGTCAGTTCTGTTCCCTGTATTCCATAACTAACACGAAAACCATGATCTTCATAAAATAATATTAAACCAACAGGCAGGTCATCCCGACCAGATGCATATGAAATTCTCAAAAAAACTTCATCTGGCTTTCCATATTCATTAAGGATATCAGAAACCGTATTTACAGGGAGGCTATCATGTTGAATCATGATGATTGAAATAATTCCCTCTTCAATGTAATACCTATGCGATAAATCATTTGGAGAAATATATTCAGGCACCCTAAATCGCACATCTCGGCGAGGACCTTCATTTTGAGAAATTGAATATGCAATGGTTTCCAATTGCTGCTTTGCTTTTTCCCAATCAGTCTCTCCAGGGTGGAATCCCCACCAACACGGCAATTTACAATCAGCATTTGTTTCCATCAACTCTACATACTTATCGATTTTTTCTTCAGGTTGAAGTGTTGGTAAAGATTGCAAAGTGATTGTCGGAGTTACTGATGCCGTCGGGGAAATTGTAGGGGTAATCTCAATCGTCCAGGTTGGTAAAAGCTGTAGTTCCCCTGAAAAATCTTCAGTTGGAGTGGTTAGTGGAACCTGGTAATCTTTTCCACATCCGAATAGGGTGAGTAAAATCATTAATAATCCTAAACGATAAAAATTAGTAATTTTTGATTTCATTTCAATTCTCCTATTTTGTTGCAGCCCATACCACAAGAAAAGGCATCACTAAATCCATAAATTCAGCCCTCATCTGACCTTCGGGTGCACGTAATCCATCAAAATCTCCCTCCCATGTATTATACGTCCAACCCAGGAACATATCCGCGAATTCTTCGGCAGCAGACCCACTTGCACTCTGTTGCCAATTATATCTGTGACCTGCAAAGCCATAGAGCGGATCACGTTCCTCCACACCAGGATTGTTAGGGCGATCTGGGAAGAGTTGATCCATTTCCTGAACTCTCGCCAACCAAGTTCTACCTATTCTGAATGTATCCCCATTTTTCGGTGAATACCAAAGTCGATTTTCAAACGCATGGCCCAACTCGTGAACTACATTATGCACTCCATTTAGGTACCCTGGAGAAAATGTTCCCACACTAATATTTCTGGAGCTATTTGTATACATTCCCACCTGGTCCCCTGAATCGTTTGTACATTGTGGACAATCGAAATCAAATATGAATGGAGTTATTTCAGGAACACCATATGTTAATTTAAATGCTACTGGTGGCGGAAGGAGTAAAATCTTTGATAGTTTGTTTGAAACATCCCAAATCGCTTGAAACACCATAAATCGTTCAGTCTGAGTCCATTTTTTTGGTGTCTTTCTGTATTTCGAATCTTCAAATTTTACATTGTACTCAGAGCCACGATAATAATTTGCATCCATCCATGGTTCTTGATTCGGAAACCTCAACTGATTACATGACATATATTTTAGATAGTTGTTGAGAACTGCGCTTGTTGAAGAGGGATAGCCTGACAATATAATATTCAAATAATTTGATTGATTATAACCGTGACAGCTCTCTCCGGGAACACAATTTCCACTCGGATCAGAGTAATTTACTGGATTCCCTTCAACATATGCCCACCTGTTAAGGCTCTGCGGCCTGTTATTGTTCCCTCCCCAAGTATCCCGTGTCAAGAAGCGGCCTATCGATGGAGCGTAATACCTGGCTCGAAGATAAATTAGCCCTTGACTCGTCCACTCATTGGCGTAACCATAGTTGGCGCTATCACCGATTTCGACGCTGGTGAGCACATCGCCGTACGGCTCATAGCTCTGAGCGAACTGGACTGTGCCGGCAGCATCGACGATCTGGCGCACTGAACCGAGCGCGTCAGTGGCGTAGTAGTTCCACTGCGTTCCGGTATCCGTCCGTAGCCGTAAAGATAGGTAGTCGTACCGTCCGAGAGGATCTGGGTCAGTCCGGCGTTGGTGCGAGCCTACGGCTCGCGTCGGAGTTTGGTTAAGCCAAACTCCATGTGCGGTTCGCCGAGGGTGTAGGTGGTGGTCAGCCGCTCACGGTCTGCTGCAGGCGGTATCCGTGGCTATTTTTAGTTTACTACTCTCAATTTTGCCACCGCCCCGCCCGAAATCCATTACAGACTCAGACAGATCTACACCTGGTCCAGCACATCGCTGGGAATGCCCAACAAAGTACCTCTCCTTAGAACAAGATTAAAGCCCAATTTCTCATATTTTTTGGAGGTATACTCAGACCAACCAGTTCATTTTGCGAGGTTTTTTTATGGTAATCCACAACTATCACCCCAGCGATTCGACTGCTGTCGGTATGCTGATTGCTGAAACCTACGGTCAGGTCAACCTGGGATACCTTCCCGAAGATCAGCGTGCCCCGTATCTGGGACCTTTTCAGCATGCCAAATCTTCCAGGCTGGAAGATCAGCAAGCGATTGCCAGATTAATCCAGGCACCGATCGTGTATGTTGCCAAAGAAAACGGGGAAATTATCGGCGTGCTGAGAGGAAGCTCTGGTCGGCTGCACAGCCTGTTTGTCGATCAAGGGCATCACCGCAAGGGGATCGGGCGGCAGCTGATGGAGAAATTTGAGGGCGAGTGCCGAACCCTTGGCGCTGAAAAGATCTCCCTGGCAGCTACCCTGTTCGCGGTCCCATTTTATGCCAGTTTAGATTACAAAAAATCAACCGGAGTGCGCAGCGGATGGAGCTTCGACGGCGAGGGGTTTCAATGGCAGCCGATGAAAAAGATATTAAACTAGAAAAAAACGCGATCGGAAATCCAGGGGGAAGACAGACCTAGCTTGAAAAAACCGCTTATAGATGATAATCCCATCCTCATTAATCTAAATTAGAAAAACTAATATAGATTAAGGGGTCATAATCTGAATTAGAAACCTCTCAGGAATTACTAGACGAATGGTATCCCTTGATTTAATATCGCGCCATTACCGGTAGCGATTTTTAGTATTCCATAAACCAAATTAGATTTTCATTGTTTCTGCGTCTCGTAAATGAGTAAATCTCTTATGGAAAATGATCACAAGCAGTGGTATTTAGAAGCTGGCGAGGGGGTCTGCAATGCTGCAAACGATATCTCATTAAAAATTAAAACGCCGGTACCACCGGCGCTTTCCTCGAAAAGCGGGCAAGGATTTTTATATTCTATTCTATTCCCTGGCCCGTCTTTTAATCCTCCACGAGAGCGAATTAATCTCGACAATGATCTGCTATCACCGGCACCCGAGAGAGTCGGGACCGGTTTCCGGTCAGCCAGCATGCTACGCAATGCTGCGCAGCCGGAAGGTCGAGATTTAGCCCCTGCCTCAAACAAGCCGCACCCATTCCAGCAGGAATTCGAAATCACAAGAAAGGAGGTGGTGAATATAAAGCATTGTTGAAAGTTAAATGTTAACTACAATTCTTCAGGAGAAGAAAGATGGAGAAACGAAAAATATTTTTACTGCTGGGTGTACTGCTAACCGTGAGCATGCTGTTTGCTGCCTGCGGCGGCGGAAACACAACAACCAACGCCGACGGGGCAAACGGACCTGCTGAAGCCAACGGAAACACCGCACCTGCGAGTGGGGATTCCGATGATGAGGCTGCACCAGTAGAGATGGATTACCCCTACAAGAACCCGGGCACCTATGTGTATGCAAGCTACGGTGAACCAGAAACGATGGACCCGCACTGGACCTATGAAACCTCTGGCGGCGGTCTTCAGAACAATATCTATGAAGGCCTGGTCTGGTTCGAGAAAGAGCGCACAGATGCGTTCGTGCCGATCCTGGCGACCGAGTATTCGGCCAATGAAGCAGGTGATGTGTGGACCTTCCAGATCCGCGAAGGCGTCACCTTCCATGAAGGCGGCACCCTCGAGCCCCACGATGTGGCCTACTCGATGGTTCGCGGTCTGTTACAAGACCGCATCGACGGCCCCCACTGGATGACCCACGAATTGTTCTTTGGGACCTACGCAATGGAGAGTTCTGTTGGTGATGGCGAGACCGCAGTGGATGAAGCTTCAGCAGAAGACCTGGTTGCGGCCTGCGAACTGATCAAGACAGCTGTTGATTATGATGATGCAGCCGGCACAGTGACCTTTAAACTGGTCTCCCCTGCCCCATGGTTCCTGGCAGTGATGTCAAACAGCTTCGCCGGTGCAGTGTTAGATCAAGAGTGGATGATTGAGAATGGTGGTTGGGATGGAAGCTGCGAAACATGGCAAGATTTCTACAACCCTGCCGCCCAGGATACAATTCTCTTCAACGCCGCCAACGGCACCGGCCCGTACAAACTTGATCACTGGACCCCCGGTGAGGAAATCGTGCTGCTGCGCAACGAAGAATACTGGCGCGCAGAAGGTGATCCCATCTGGGAAGGAGGCCCGAGCGGAATCCCCAGCATCGAGCGCTTCGTGTATCTGGTAATTGAAGAATGGGGCACCCGATTGTCGATGTTTAATGCCGGCGATGCAGACTCCGTTCAGGTAGATAACCAGTACTACTCTCAGATTGAACCATCCTATGGTGAAGTTACCTGTGTCGACCCCAACCACAAGTCTTGTGTGGAACCGGTCCCAGGTGGATGGATGCAGGCATATGTGGGTAATGTGCTTCCCGCTTTGACCCCCGCACAGTTTAACTGGTCGCTGAACAGCGAAGGTGGCAATATCCTTCAGGGCAGCGGGGAGTTAGACGGTAATGGGATCCCCGATGACTTCTTCGCCGACATCCACGTACGTCGTGCGTTCAGCTACTGCTTCGATTACGACACTATGGTCAAGGAAGCACTCGCAGGTGAGGGTGTCCAGGCGCAAGGACCAATCATCGCCGATATGATAGGCTACCGTGATGATGGCTTTGTGTTCTCCTACGATCCCGACAAATGCGTTGAGGAATTCCAGGCTTCTGAGACTGGCGTGTGGGACACCGGATTCTATATGCAGCTGGCATACAACACCGGCAACGACACCCGCCGGTTGGCTTCCGAAATTCTGAAGGCTGGCATAGAAGCGGTCAACCCGAACTTCCAGATCCAGGTTGTTTCGATGCCGTGGCCGGTGCTGCTTAACACCCGCCGCGCAGGAAAAATCCCGATCTACGTAGCTGGCTGGTTAGAAGACTTCCATGATCCCCACAACTGGGTACACCCCTTCTTACACTCAGGCGGCGCTTACGGACGGATTACGAACGTCACCGAGCCGGCAAGGTCTGAATTTGACAGCCTGATTGAACAAGCCGCTTCATCCACTGATCCAGCAGTTCGACGACCAGTCTATGAAGAAATTCAGTTGAAGGCTCAGCAAGAAGCCGTGGATCTCTGGATGTACCAGCCATTGGCCCGCTACCACTTCTCACCGTGGATGGAAGGATGGTACTTCAACCCGGCATACTCAGGAAAAGCCTTTTCCTACATCTATGCCCTGGACAAGGTTGGACCATAGAGGATTTTTGCGATAACGAGCGCTTTAGACTATAATTTCTGTGACTCCTCGCTGGCTAATCGTTCCCTCAATAATAAACGCTACAGAAACAGCCTGAAGGCATAGAAACACAAATCAGGGAGCTGGGGAATCAACCAGCTCCCTGATCGTTTGTTCGAACAAAATTCGATTTAATAATATTGATCAAGGATGCATAATGCTTACCTACATTTTCCGGCGAATAATGATCATACCGCTTATCATGGTTGGGATTTCCATCATGATCTTCACGATGCTTTCCCTGCTCTCCCCTTACGAGAGGGCTGCCTTATACATCAAGGAAGGCCAAAAGCATGTCGCGCCAATCGAGGATATCGTTGAAAAATACGACCTCGATGCACCAATCCACATCCAGTATTGGAACTGGATGATCGGGAAGGAAGATCCTGATACCGGTGAAATCAAAGGCGGGGTGCTGCGCGGCGATCTTGGCTGGTCGCAAGCTGGAAAAAGCACAGTTGCCGAAGCGATCGGCCGCCGTTTTCCAGCGTCTGCAGAATTAGCCTTATGGTCTGCGGTTCCGATGGTCAGTTTTGGAATCTGGATGGGGATCAAGGCGGCGGCTAACCAAAACAAGTTAACCGACCAGATATTACGAGTACTCGCGATTGCTGGCTGGTCAATCCCCACCTTTGTACTTGGCTTGCTGCTGCTGAAATTTTTCTACTCTGAACAGGGGTTGTTCCCTCCAGGCAGGCTCTCCATCGATATGAAGCAGGTGGTCCTTTCGGATGCGTTTGTGCAGTACACCAAAATGCACACCATCGATGCACTGCTTAACTTGCGGTTGGATGTGTTTTTTGACGCAGGGAGACACCTGGTCCTCCCAGTGGTGACCTTATCGGTAATGAACTGGGCATTCCTCCTGCGGGTAACCCGCTCAGCGATGCTGGATACCCTGCGGCAGGATTATATCGTCACCGCCCGGTCAAAAGGATTACCTGAAGATCAAGTCATCAATAAACATGCGGTTCCCAATGCGCTAGTTCCAGTAGTTACCATCGGCGGGCTGACCATGATCGGGCTATTTAATGCCGCGGTGATCACCGAGACGATCTTCAATTTCCCCGGGCTTGGGTCATTTTTAGTGGCCTCGATGCTTGATTCGGTCACTCTCCTGGGATTAACGATGTTCATCAGCTTGATTTTTGTGTTTGGCAATTTGATTGTCGATGTGCTTTATGGGATTGTTGATCCACGGATTCGGCTGGGAGCTTGAGCGTTAATTAATTACTGAAT
>JBDLJU010000051.1:0-15644 GCA_039714215.1 Chloroflexota bacterium
CACAGCTCCCAGCCCTCCAATGCCGGTAGAACCTGCATCGGTAACCACATCCGGTCTTGATAAGTGGTCTCTGTGGAGAAATGGTACCCAGCTGCGCGGTGCAAATACATGGCAGCGGATTGTGATCCCAAAATATGATGGCGATCAATTCCTGGGAGACGGGTACATCGGTCCGCCTTACACCCAGGAGGATTTTAACGAGTTGGCTTCACTTGGAGCCAATTATGTAAATCTTTCACACCCCGGTATTTTCACTGAACGACCGCCATATGTTTTAGATCAAAATGTTCTGGCTAACCTGGATCAAATGGTAGCAATGGCGTTTGAAGCTGATCTTTTTGTGGTGATTACCTTCCGCACCGGACCAGGACGTAATGATTTTACTTTTTATCGAGATGATGACTGGTTTTCTTCAAATGATTTGATTGAATCGGTCTGGGAGGATGCTGAAGCCCAGGCTGCCTGGATTGAGATGTGGCGCTTTACTGCTGAGCGCTATCGGAATTCCCCGAATATCGTTGGGTACGATTTGATGTGTGAGCCAAATTCCAACGAGATCCTCGACGAATGGGATCCAGACAGGTTTGAAGCTGATTATGGCGGTTCGTTGTACGATTGGAATACCTGGTATCCAGATATCGTCGCAGCAATCCGCGAGGTTGACAGCGAGACTCCAATCCTGATCGGCGGCAACGGTTACTCTGCTCTGGATTGGCTGCCATACTTAAAGACCATCGAAGCAGACCGGATTGTATATACCTTTCACCAATATGCCCCTTTCATGTACACCCATCAGGAACCGGGGGCAGGCAGTACCTATCCCGGTCAGTTTGATACAGATTATGATGGACGATCTGATACCTTTGATCAGGCCTGGCTGGAGAATTTCCTGTCAACAGCCAGAGATTACATTACCAACCATGAGGTGGTTCTCGCTGTCAACGAGTATGGGGTCGTCCGCTGGGGAGAGGGGGCTGCTGATTTCTTAAGTGATGAGATGACTTTATTCGAAGAACTAGGACTCAACTATGCCTTGTGGGTCTGGGATCCGGATTGGCAGCCCTGGATCAATGGGGTCAATGCGCTGAATCTTCGTCTTGGTCCAGACCCAGATAATCTTAACGATGTTGAAAATGAATTGATGTTGACTATTACCGAATACTGGGCACTCAACACCATCTGGCCTTCAAATTATGGGTCCGAGTGAAAGAAAGTTTGAAAGATTTCCTTCCAAAGCTGGAGAATCCTCAATGAGACAGAAGCTCCCGGGAGGTTGAGGGAAGGAAAATAAAAAAACCTTCCAGGTTGGTATTTCCTGGAAGGTTTCGATTTGATTAAGTTAATATTAATTACAGGTACCCCAGCCCTTTTAGTCGTTCTTCAACAGTCTCGCGGTCTTCTTCGCTGAGCTGGTCCTCCTTGGGCGGTTTGGCACGGCCCTTGAGCCGGGCGCCGATCGCCATCCCGGGGATATCTTTGTAAGAGGGGTTGGTGTAATCAGACAGCCCTTTGTTGTTGAAGAGCACACCCTGCACTGCGGCGGGGTTAATGCAGTGGTCGGCGTTCCAGTGGTCGGTGTTGGCTTCGATGGTGGTATCTGCCCAGTTGCCCAGGCCAGTGTCCGCTGAAGCGCGGTAACCCGGTGCGTAGCCGACCAGCAGGTCTGGTCCCAGGTGGGAGTAGGGCCCTTCAAAGGCTTCTTTGTTGGTCTCGACCGATTCAACCACATGCTTGCCGTCGGGGCCTTTCCAGGCGAGCAGGGCATCTTTGATCTTGTTTTCGAGCGCTTCCTGCTTGTCATCGGTGACAATACCCTGGCCTTCACGTCCCGCAAGATTGAGGTACATGCTGTTTAATCCGACCGCATAAGCCTGGGAGTTGTCCCAGTCAGCGTGGGTCAGGCTGTGGTCTTCACCAGCTCGGGTGGTGAGAAGACCCTGTTCGACCAAGAATTTGTTGAGGTGAACTTTATGGTCGAAGTTGGCAAAACCGTGGTCAGATACGATCAGCAGTTTGGCATCCTGGTTGCCGGTGGCAGCGATCTTGGATTCAATCCGGCCGACAAGGGCATCTAATTTTAGATACCAGGCTTCGATTATCTCTGGATTGTTTTTCCAGAACATGTGCTGCACCCGGTCGAGCGTATCAAAGACAATCCCCAGGAGACCTTCGTTAAACTGCTCCAGTTGGGTGTTGAAAACCTGCTCGCGGGCGGTAACAATTGAATCGGCAAGGGCAAGGAACTGCTCGTCGGTGGTGATCCCTTCATCCAGCCCAGAGGTGTCTTGCGGCCAGCCAAGGGTCAAGAAAGGCCCGTCTGCTTTCCATGTTTTTTTGATGAAATCACGCGGGGCAGCATAGGCCCAGGCGGCTTTGAGCGGGTGGATTTGCAGCGGTAGGAAATACAGCCAGGGGTTGGACTTCCCTTTGGTGAGGATCACGCGGGTGACGGCTTGAATGGAAACGCCAAAGCCGATTTTAAAGGTGATCTCGAATACCGGACTCCATTCCCCAACATTTAAGTCGTAGGATGCCTTTTTCCCAACGCTGAATTTCGCATGAGCTTCATCTGAGAATTCAAGAGAAAAATCGTTAAATGACTCGATGACAGAGTCGCCTTTGGCGCGGGATGGTCCCGGCAGCCTGCCGGTGAACTTGTTTCCTGAAGAATTAAGGCGCTCCAGCTGGGTTTTTGTGAGGGTATCTGCGCTGATTTCGTCGGCAGTGAAAAGAATACCAACCCCCAGCTTGCCAAAGATATCGGGAGTGCCTAACCCAGGGATTGACTTGATCGGTGAAGCCAGTCGGGCGGGGAAGGTCGCTGGCCACCACAGGGATGAGGCAGGATAGCCGTTCTCGACAGCGTAGTCGAAAATCGTTTGCTGTTCGTGGGGCTGGGTGAACTGCGTTCCGACAATGGTTTTCTTGGTGGGGAGCAGAGATACCTGGATGCCGTAGTTCTTGGGATTGCGGTGCACAAAATCGAACATCCCGTGCCCGCCGGGGTTCTGCCCGGTGGCGATACTCGTCCAGGAAACCTCGCTTTGGGCAGGGTTGGAAATATTGAAGCGTGAGTACCCCTTTGCCTCCACATATTTTCCCAGATTGGGCATTTTTCCCTGTTCGTGGAGCTGCTCAAAGAACTTGGGATCGAAAGCATCAAGGCCGACAAGAATCGTTTTCATAAGCGTTCAGCTGATCCGAATATTATTCTTCTGAACTGGGATCTTGTACCGGCTCTTCCAACTCGTCGCCTTTACGGCGCTTACGGGCAAAGAACATTTTGATTCTACCGGCAAAGACCAGGATTGAACCGGAAATCGCTCCAAAAGCTGCGATTAAAATTACGGCTAACTGTCCACCGGTGCTGGGATCGATATACATAGTAGTACTCCTTTTGATTACAACTTGACCTGCCGATTATACCAGCAACCTGGAAATTCGAATGAAATATTTTGATCTTTTTCCTGTGTTACAATCCTTTTGTGATGACAAATATTGATTTTAAATCCGGTTTTGTGGCCGTTGTAGGGCGCCCCAATGTGGGCAAATCTACCTTAATTAACGCGTTGATGGGACAAAAGATTACGGCGGTATCCCCGCGCCCGCAGACGACACGGCGGCAGCAGTTGGGAATCTTGACCGACGATCAGGCCCAGATCATTTTTACTGACACCCCCGGGGTGCACCATGCCAGGCACAAGCTGGGAAACTTCATGAATGAAGAGGCAGTCATTGCGCTGGAGGACAGCGATGTGGTCTTGTTCATCGTTGATGGTTCAGTGGAACCGGACAGCGAAGATTTGCTGCTGGCGGAGATCATCAGGGAATTAAAAGGGGATATTCCTGTGATCCTGGCGCTCAATAAAACAGAAGAGATGGGCGCAGAAGCACAAAGACTGAGCGAAGGAATATTCAAAAATTTGGTTCCACAGGCAGATGTATTCTCGATCTCGGCTTTGGCGAAGATCAATCTGGAGCTGCTGCTGGCAAAAATTGTCACGCTGCTGCCTGCGCATCCACCGTTTTATTCTCCTGAACAGATCACCGATTTGTACGAACGTGAGATCGCCGCAGACCTGATCCGGGCGGCCGCGTTGATCATTCTTCGTGACGAGGTGCCGCATTCAATCGCTGTGCGGATTGACGAGTTCACCGAGCGCGGCGACACCGGCGCCTACATTGAGGGCACGTTATTCGTCGAGCGCGAATCTCAAAAAGGGATTGTGGTTGGGGCTGGCGGCAAGATGATCAAGCGGATCAGCACAGAGGCTCGCAAGGCAATTGAGGAGATGAGCGGGCGCAAGGTATTCCTCAGGCTGCGGGTCAAGGTGCGCAAAAATTGGCGGAATGATGAGAAATCTCTGGGCCTGTTTGGCTTCAGGGGGCGGGGTAAAGGACTAAAAAAATAAGCAGCCTGACATCGATACATTTTACGACGAAGCATGCAACTTGCCTATTGATTCCATAAATCCCGTTATTTGCAATAATTACTTAATGTTGGGGCCAGATGGGTTTGAGTTTTGATCTCATACCATTTCCAACCCGGTGATCAAATAGAAATACCGGGTTGATTATTCGTGCACACCAGTTTAGTTTGAACCTAATTGCCAACCGCACCATATCATACGGGAGATTATCGAGTCAATCCTTGTTCGCTGTTCAGAGATGGCTGATGGAATTTTTCGGCCACTGCTCACCAAGCGCTTAATCAGGCTTGCACCTTTCTTATCAAATGGAGCAAATTATCTTCTACTCGGTATAACATGGGATATACCTGAACACCTGGATACGACAAGCGCAGGCGTTTTGATTCGCTGAGCACAAAATTTACCTCATTACCGATTTCAAACTTGTCCGCAGATTGCAAAAAGTGCTCCTCCGCGCGATCTTTTTCCCACCCGGCATACTCCATCAGACCACGAACAAACTTTTCTTGCTGGGATTTTAAATTCACCATTCCACAGTGAGTATGACCAATAAGTGCAATCGCCTTCACGCCTCCAACTGCGATCGCATAAGATACTTGAAAATCACAATATCTCAAATTTGCCCCTCCAGTACGAATGATATAAGAAAAATTATCGGGTATCCGAAGTCTTTTTCGGTTATCCATACACATACCGATCAGCAAATTGGCCTGGGAAAAATCGTTGAAAGCTCGCTTGAGATTGTGATATTCCAACAAAAGGCCAATTGGAGTATCTTTGATTTCTCGTGGAATATCTTCGATTGAGGAGACTGCAGTGAGCTTGTGCATATTTATCCTAAAGCGGCCAGATGATTGGGAGAAAGATCAAAACGACGATGAAAATAATAATATTAAGCCATACTCCCACCTTGGTATAATCCCCAAATTTGTAACCCCCTGGCCCGAAGACGAGCACGTTAGCCTGATGACCGATGGGCATCAAGAACGATGTTGCCGCTGCAATGACTACCGCCATAACAAAGGTCTGCGGGTTGGCACCCAAATTACGAGCAGCATCAATCGCGATCGGTGTCACCAGGACCGTGGCAGCAGCGTTAGACATAACTTCGGTGGTGAGCGCGGTCATCAGGAATATGCCCATCATGACAGCTTCCGTTCCCCAGTTACCCACCAGCTCTATGATTTTTTCTGCCAGGAAAAGTGCTGTTCCGCTGTTTTGCATCGCGATACCCATCGGGAGCATTCCCGCGATCAGAAAAACCGACTTCCATTCAATCGCATCATAGGCCTCGTCCATGTCGAGCACTCGGGTCAAGATCATCAGAATTGCACCGACCAGCATTGCAGTTGATACATGAACGAGGCGTGTGCTCACCGCGAGCAATACCCCAGCGAGGATAAATATTGCCAGGGGCGCTTTTTTAATTCGCCTTGTTTCCATTGGCGGGGTTTCCAGAATCAGGAAATCTTTATCGCGCCGAAGTTGGGCGATCCTATCTTTAGGACCTTGGATAAGCAAAGCATCTCCAAATCCCAGTGGAATATCTGCAAGATTGGCGCTTATGGATTCCCCGTGATGTTGAATTGCCAACACGGTCAGACCATAATGTGCTCTAAAATCGGATTGCTTTAAGGTCTTGCCGTGCATATGAGATCCTGGTGATAGGGTGACCTCGATCATCTCCTGGGATCCCAGGCTGAGTTCTTCGAACTTCCATTCGTGGATTGCCTTTAAACCCAATGCTTCGCTGGCATTCAAGAAGTTTTGTGAGCTGCCCTGCACCAAGAGAATGTCACCGTTCATCAGCAAGGGGTCGTGCGATGGAACCAAAAGCCGCTCATCAAGACGTTGGATCTGAACGACATTTAAATTGTGTTCTTTACCTAACTTCGATTCTGTAAGGGTTTGCCCAATCAGTGAAGATTTCTCCCCAATACGCACTTCACTCAAATAATCTCGAATGTGATATGTTTCTGATAGGTCTCCGCCGGGTGTGCGGTCCGGCAGCAGACGATTTCCAATTAGCAGAAAATAGAGGATGCCAACCGCCAAAACAATCGCTCCCATCGGGGTAAAGTCAAAAAAACCAAACGGTTCTAGACCGCCGTAAGTTTCCATAATGCTGGTAGCCAGAATATTTGGCGGTGTTCCGATGAGCGTCATCTTGCCGCCTAATAAAGAGGTAAAAGCCATAGGAATCAATAATTTTGAAGGAGCAACATTAATCTTTCGTGCCACGCTGACAACTGCAGGCAGAAGGATCGCCACAGCGCCAATATTGTTCATGAAGGACGACATTACCCCAATGGTTAGCATAATTACAAAGAGCAAACGCAGGTAGCTCTTTCCTGCTAAGCGCAGCATGAAGTTAGCAAGTGTATCTGCAACCCCGCTGCGAAAGAGGGCTCCGCTCACAATATAAACTGACCAAACAGTGATTACTGCGGGGCTGGCAAAACCCGAGAAAGCTTCCTCGATAGTCACCAATCCGGTAAGAGCTAGCGTGACAAGCACCATCATGGCGATCAAATCGACTCGCAGTCGTTCAGTTACAAATAAAATCACTGCTACGGCTAGAATTGCCAAGATAAGTATGTTCTCTTGCGTCATTAACCATCCTCCAAAAGTGGCACCGAACTGCGCCCAGTATTTGATCCTGTCATTATGTTAGCCCAACATGCGATTATTGTGAAGGTTAGCCATCTTCAGCCTAAATTATTTCCTCCAAAGACTACCCCCCCCTTTTATTAAAAAAAGAATACCGTGAAAATTAAATCCGAAGACAGAAAAGAAGATAGCATGCTCTGCTCTCAGAAAACCATTTGCAGTTCGATTTAGCGTCGTTCCTCATGGGCGAAATCAATATCAACTCTCCTCAATCTGCTGAAACCCTTCTCCCAGCGCTTCCGACGCCTGCCCGATCACCACAAAAGCTTTGTCATCCACGTTGGCGATGAGCGCCTTTAACCGCTCCACCTCCGGTCGGCTGATCACGCAGTACAAAACCCCTCGAGACTCTTTTGTGTACATCCCCTGTCCATTGAGAAGAGTCACCCCGCGATCGAGGGATTCCATGATCTGCCTGCCAACTTTTTCCGGCTGGTTGGTGACGATCATCGCAGTACGCACCACGCGAGAGCCTTGTGAGATCGTTTCAGCGCTGATCCCGCTGACGTAAAGCATCACCACTGCATACAGGGCCTTTTCCCAGCCAAAAACGAAGCCTGCCAGCAGCATGGTGAAGGCGTCGGTGACCAGGTAGGTCTGGGAAAGCTGCATGCCGCGGTAGTGGCTGAGGATGCGGGCAAGGATATCGGTACCCCCGCTGGTGCCGCGTCCCCGGTAAACCAACGCAAATCCAATCCCGCTGATCACACCGCCGTAGAGCGCATTGAGCAGCGTATCATCCGTTATCCCCGCAGCGGGGATAAACTGGCTGGAGAAATCTACTGCGATTGAGTAAATCAGCACGGTGAAGATTGTGCGGGTGGCGAAGCGCGGGCCTCCCAGATAACGCCAACCAATCACAAACAAAGGGAGATTACCAATCAGCACCATGAGACCAATTGGCCAGCCGGTGATGCTGTTAATGATCTGGGAAATCCCACTGACACCCCCGCTGGCGACCTGCGCAGGGACCATGAACAGGTTGATCGCCAAGGCTTGAATTACCGCGCCAATCAGAATCAGGGCGTAATCTCCCAGGCCGCGGCGAGTGAAGCTCAAATTGGCAGATTGAAAGAACCTGCGGATCGAACGGCGTTTTTTACTCATCGAGCAGCCTGGTGTTCGCCAGGGTCTCGAATACGCCGAGAACTGCGGAGTTATCGAGGTCTGCCATGCCCATTTCGAGCATGGCGTTGAACATTTGGGTATTCACTGCTGTTCCGGGTACTGGAACGCCATATTCTTTAGCGGTATCCATTACAATCCCCAGGTCTTTGGCTTGCATATAGGCTTTGAAACCCGGCTGGCGGTTGCCGTCGAACAGCCGCGGCGGTTTGACATCTAATGCCCAGCACTGGGCGGCGCCGCCCTGGATCGCTTTGACCACTTTTTGGGGGTCAGCCCCTGATTTTTTCGCAAGAATGATCAGCTCTCCCATGGCGACCATTTGAGCGGCTACCATGATTTGATTGGCGCATTTGGCGATCTGTCCCGCGCCAGCCTCGCCGACGTGGGTAATCGATTTGCCGATCGCCTGCAAGACCGGCATCGCTCGCTCGAGCGCTTCTGCCGGGCCTCCGACCATCACTGCCAGTGTGCCGTTGATCGCGCCGATGTCTCCACCGCTGACCGGGGCATCTAAACTGGCGACGCCTTTCTCGGCTAATTTCTCGGCGATCATCCTTGCACTGGCAGGTTTGATCGTGGAGTTATCAATCAGGATTTGGCCTTCTCGGGCGGCTTCAATCAGTCCATCCGGTCCGAGGGCAACCAGCTCAACATCAGGTGTGTCTGGCAGGTTGGTGAAGATGATCTCGGCTTGCTGCGCGACTTCTTTTGGGGAGAATGCTTCAACCGCGCCTTCAGCAACCAACTCCTTGACGGCCTCTCGGCTGCGGTTATGGACGACCACGGGAAAGCCTGCTTTTAGAATATTTCTGGCAATTGGCTTGCCCATTAAACCAAGACCAATACAGCCTATTGTTGGTTTTTCGCTCATGATCATCTCCTTGCAGGAAAAATAAAATTATTGATTTCTGATTGGTTATTATAAAGCGGTTTTATCGGTTTGGTTATCGAGTATACTGGGATGAAAGCAATTTAGGTAATCTTCGCTGCCATATCCCGAAAGACATCAGGTCATTCCGAGCGAAGCGGTCGCTGGCACAGCAGCGAGGAATCTTTATGGAAACTGTACAAAAATCAAGCTTTTATTCATCAAGAGTGAATAATGATTCCTCCGGGTGCTTGCTCGCTTCGCTCTCCGCACACGTTCGGAATGACCATGATCAACAATTCATTCAAAGAGGAACGATTGTGACCATCAAGAATCAATCATTTCACGGAGCACACCTTTGAAAATCTCTCGACTGCTGACTTTGATCGCATTCCTGGCAATTTTGATGATGGCGACCCATCAGGCTATTGATTCAGATACCTGGTGGCATCTGCGTTCCGGGCAGTGGATGGTTGAAAACCGCGCGGTGATCACCGAAGACAGCTTCTCGTTGACCCGCGCTGGCACTCCCTGGCAGTATCCGGGGTTGTGGATTCAGGCGGCAATGTTCCTGGTGTTTGATGCGTTCGGTCCAGGTGGTTTAAATTTGTGGGTTTCTCTAACCGTGGTCACGATATTTATTTTTGTGTGGTTGACGATGCGTGGTTCCACGTTGGGAAAAGTTGGGGTACTGCTGCTTGCAGCAGCCTCATCGGCGGTGTATTGGGCAGCCCGTCCATATCTGGTGACCTATCTGCTGGCGGCGATCTTTTTCTATTATTTGGAAATGTATTACCGGGATGGCAGGGGTAAGTTGTGGCTGCTGCCGGTGATGATGGTGGTATGGGTCAACAGCCACGGCGGATACCTGGCTGGATTCTTGGTCCTGACGCCCTATCTGGCAGATGCATTAATTACGTGGATTACTGCAAACAGACAGGGTGAAGATCCGTTGGAGAGCAAATCGAAATTTAAGCATCTCGGCTTGATTGGTGGGCTGATGCTGGCAGCAACGCTGGTCAACCCCGCCGGGCCAGGATTGTGGGCGCTGCCGTTTTCAACTGTGTCACGGCAGGCAGAACAGCTGTTTATCGCTGAGTGGCAGTCACCTGATTTCCATCAGGTCTATCTGCTGCCCTTCGCAGTGATGCTCTCTTTGCTCCTGGTAGTGATGGGGGGGACGAAGAAAAAGTTTCAGATTTATGAACTGCTCCTGGTAGCCGGGTTTGGTCTGCTGGGATTGTATTCCGTGCGGAACATTTTTTTCTTCGTGATCGTCGCCCCCGCTGTTTTGATCCAGGGGATTGACAGCCTGGTGGCTGAGTGGAAGGGTAAATTCAGGATCACTCGAAAATTAGAACTTGACGGAAAGCCTTCTCGATTTCAAAGCGGGCTGCACATTGCCATGGTGTTTTTGTTTGCAGTCCTGGCAGCCGGAAGGGTAGCGGCCTACCTGGCCAGCGAAAATAATTGGGAGGAAATCTCGCAATCCTTCCCGGTGGCGGCGGTTGAATATATTCGAGAAAAACAGCCTGAGGGAAACTTATTCAATTCGTATAATTACGGCGGCTACCTGATCTGGGCGCTGCCGGAGTATCCGGTGTTTGTGGATGGACGTGCCGACCTGCACCAGGATAAGATCATCATGGAATGGTATCGGACGATCATTTTGGCAGGGGATTGGGGCGCGGTGCTCGACGAGTGGGGGATCGGCGTGGTGCTGCTGGAGCCCGAACAGCCGTTGGTGCGGGAATTGGTTGACCTTGGTTGGCAGCTGGGGTATGCGGATGAGCTGGCCGTCGTGCTGATCAAAGATTAATCTAAATTTAGAGAAAATCCTTCCCTGGGGCTTTTTCAGTATACTTAGTCTGGTTTAAAATCATTCGTACTGGGAGACCAAAGATGGATCTATCTGCACACGGATTGGTATATAGAAAAAAAGAGGAAAGGCTGGTGGCATCAATCCGGCAGCCAGCCGGGGGGAGAGAGGAAATTCTGGCGCTGTTTCAAGAATTGGCACAAATTGTTAAGCCTGAAAACCGGGCAGGCGATTTCTTCTGGATCAACCATTACATCAACAGCCTTGAATCAGGGTTTGATGTCGAGGTCGGGGTGCCGGTGAGAATGCCGGTAGCTGATGGCCGAGTCAGCTCGAAGATATTGCCGGGGATGCAGGTGCTTTGTGCTGAACACCAAGGACCGGCAAGCACGATTGGGGAGAGCTACAGCAAGTTCAGGACAGCGACAGGAGAAGCAGGCTTGATCTCGGAAGAATTCATCATTGAATCGTTTGCCGAGATTGAGCAGCTGCTCACCGGGCCGATTGAGGTGCAGTATGTGCTCCACGATTGGGCGGGTTTGTTCCGGAAAAACCTCTCTCGGGTGGTGGGTGAAAGCGCGGCCGAAAAAATCTTCGGCGAGATGGATTCGATCACCGTGGAAACAGATTTATCCCAGCGTCATGAGCTGACCTTGTGCGCGGTGTCCAGGCTGGTCGAGCTTGGAAATGAATTTGACAGCTATGATGCGATATCAAGCTGCGCGCATGTGTTTCCTGACAACCAGACGATGAAGCTGAACAATGTTTACCAGGCGATCTATGCACAGACCGGGGACAAGCTGGCCGCGATTGATGCTGTAATTGAATTCATGGAGGCTGATCCCGGGTGGGGTGTGGAAATTTTCCGTGAGGGTGAAGTGATCTATACCGCGAAGAATCCCCGCGACCGGACGGCGCATGAGGCTGCCAAAACCGATGCGGAACGCCGAAAAGCCTACTGCTTCTGTCCGCTGATCCGCGATCATCTGGAGGAAGAGATCCCGCCAGAGTTTTGCTACTGTGGGTCGGGGTGGTTCCGCAAGCAGTGGGAGGATGCCAGCGAGAAACCGGTCTCGATTGAGATTGTCAAATCGCTGCTCAAGGGGAACGAGCGCTGCCAGTATGCGATCAAGATTTTTGATTAAAAAGCGCTAACTCAATTTGAGTTGGCCATTTTGTTTTTGATTCATCCCCAGGTTGGTCTATAAGCCGCATTCTGTCCAGCAGCAGCCCGGTTTACACCGCAGTAAACTGCGGCCTCTTCCCTTATGCTGCTGCCTGGATGATCATCTATCTGGGACTGCGGTCTCCCGCAGCCTCACGCAGCCTACCCGGACCTCAATGAGACGAGCCGCCTCTCGATCCTGCTTGGCCTTGCTCCTAACAGGGGTTGCCCAGCCGGGGGCATTGCTGCCCGCGCTGGTGGTCTCTTACACCACCTTTTCACCCTTACCGGCAAATCCGAGGATCTGCTTAGGCGGTATTTTCTGTGGCCCTGTCCGGCAGGTTTCCCCGCCCCGGGAGTTACCCGGTGTTATGCTCTGTGGAGTGCGGACTTTCCTCGATAAGGCAAGCCTTACCGCGATCATCCGACCAACCTGGGGATTTGATGATACCCAGTATTCGGCAACCTGTAAAGGCGGTCATTCCTGAAATTTATGATACCATCTTGATGATGACCAATTCTATCCGAATTAAATTTGCCGTTCTGAAATTTATCCTCACTGCTGGAACTCTTTTGCTGCTGGTTGGCTGCGCGGACCAACAGAGTAATCCTGACAGCAACGAGGCTGGTGGGCAGGCGCCCACCCATATCCCCACCCGAAAACCAGCTGCTGCGACGCTGACCCCGCGTCCATCGCCGGACATGAATGGCGAAACGTTCGTGATCTATGTGATCGCTTCTAATCAGGAGCCTTTTACCCAGGTTAATGAAGTCCTACGGAAGGGGTTGGAAGACTATCTCGCTTATCAAAATTCACATGGGGGAGTCAACGGTGCAGCGTTGGAAATGGAATTCTCGGCTGTGGATGAAGGGGATGATCGTTTCCTGAGCGCGTTTCAAGCTGCCGCTGAGCAGGATGATGTTTTGGTGATCCTGATGCTCGCACCAGTCGACCAGGAATTGTATGCGCTGATCAACGAGCAAGAAGTTCCGGTGATCTATTTTGGATTGGGGGCTGAATCGATTGAGCTGAAATCCGACGAGGATCACCTCTTTTGGGTGGTACCCACTCCGGACCAGCAGCTTGGATTTTGGCTCGAGTATGCGTTAGAAAACTGGGTCACCCTGCGGCCGGAAGGGCAGTTTGATGTGATGCGACTGAGCCATATTGGCTGGGAGGCCTCTGAACCAGACCCGGTGAGGACAGCCGCACTAAGGACTTTGGTTGAGGATAAGAATATCGTGTTTGCTTCTCAAGGCGGGCTGCCGCGGACAGCGAACCCCAGTGCGGCCAATCCAATTTTGGATGGGGTATTCAATCAGTCTACGATGATATATATGGACCTGTATTCATATGGCCCGGCATCCGTGGTCAGCGATTTATCCTATTTGGATTTGGAAGGGATGTTTAACCTGGCGGGGGGCAGCTGGTCTTTGGGGATCAATTTTGAAGAGTTTTTACCGGGTATTGAACTCGAAACCACAGTCTACACGCTGCTGCCGGTCGCATGGTGGAGCGAAGTTGATAACCCGGGCATTCAGCAGGCTGAAGAGATCTTCCTGGCAGCCGGGCGCGAAGCGCATGAGAAAGAGCTGGCATATTTGTATGCCCTGGCTGGGTTGGACTTGGCAGTTGCAGCAATGGAGGACGCATTGTTTGCCCAGCAAGGCGCTATTAATGTTGAACTGACCCCAGAGGCTCTCTACCAGGCGCTCAGCGAGATGGAGGATTATCTGGTATTGGGGGGGCTGTATCAGGTGGGTTTTTCCAGCGGTTTACGCGGCCCTTCCGAGATGCGAATTTGGAAATATCTCGCGGGGGAGGACCTGGAAGTGGAGAGCGATTATATCCCGCTGATTGAAAATGATTAGCTAGAGGGGCATGATGGTGTTAAGGTTTTCTTCAACAATCTCGGCAGAAATTTTCCCATTGGACAATTGATTTAGCTGCGCGGCAAAATCCTGAAAATTCGCGGCAGCGAACTGCAGTGAAAGGGTTACCTCGCTGCCAAATTCCTCACGGCTGACGATCCCCTTGTGCTTATCGGCGAGGCGTTTGGTTTGCTCAAAAAGAGGATAGGGAAGGGTAAAGCTTGTAGTCACCGTGGCAACTTTTTGTGCTTTTGGCAGGGCGGCGAGTACTTCACGGACCGAATCGCTGTAGGCTTTCACCAGACCTCCGGTGCCTAATTTGGTGCCGCCAAAGTAGCGGGTGATCACCACGGCAATGTCACCAAGACCGCTGCCGCGCAGCACAGCCAGGGCAGGTCTCCCGGCGGTGCCACCTGGTTCACCGGCGTCGCTGCTGTGCTCAGTGGTCGATGCGCCGTGGCCGATGATGAACACAGGAACATTGTGGCTGGCATCTGAGTAGCGCTGCTTGACCTGGCTGATGAACTCCTTGGCCTGGTCAACGGTGAAAGCGGGAGCGGCTGTGGTGATAAATCTCGAATTGGCCACTTTAAATTCGATCTGGGTTTCGGACGCGGGGATCAAGCGTTTTTCGGTCATCGGTTGACCTTTTTGAGAAAAGTCTTATTTTTTGCCTCAGGAGCGACTGCGGATTGCCCGGTTCCCAGGTAGCGTTTGAAATCAGCAAAGCAGCGGGCGACCGCAGGTGTATTATCGTCGTCCGGTTTATGGCCTTTTTGCCACCACCAATTGAGGATCTCCAACTGGTTGGTTTTACGATGAAATTTCATGTCCACCCGGGCGATGAACTCGTCCCCAAATATCACCGGAAGGACATAGTATCCGTAATCCCGTTTGTTCTTAGGCTTGTAAACTTCCCAGACGTATTTGAAATCGAACAAATCTGTGATCATTTTCCGGTTCCAGATCAGATTATCTAATGGGGCGATAAAGGATGCTTCGGCGTGGACAGCTGGTTCTTCGTCGATGCTCTTCAGGGCAGGCAGGTCTGCTGATCGCAGATAGAAGATCTGGCCTTCAATTGACTCGATCTCGATTGGGATAATATCACCTGCTTCCGAGAGAACGCTCAGAACGCCCCTTCTCTGGTCTGCTTTCCGCAGGTTATGAATACCCTGCCAGTGCTCGCCGCCTGCCGGTGAAGCCAGCCCCATGCTGCTGATCCTGCGGAGTACGTGCCAGGCGTGGTAGTCATCTTCGACAGGATTGGGGTCAGACTGTGAGAGGATATTTTCAGGAACCAGCCTTTCGATCAGGTCGAAATCACGACGGGTGTTGACCCGCTGAGAAATCCCGAGTGTGCCGGCAGCATAGAGCGTTTCCAGGGCTGCCCGCGGCAGGCTGGTGCTGCTCCAGAACCAATCTGTTTTGGGATAGCCCTTGAAATGCAGGGAGGAGATTGGTCCGTGCTCGTCAACTGCTGCAAGAATTTCGGGGGCAATTTCGGTGACTTCCTCAGAGCGCAGGTGGTGGTAGGCTCCCATGCGTTCCCGGTGGCGGGCAAAAAAGGGCCAATCTGTGGTCTGGTATATAGAGGCAACTTTATCCCAGCCATCAACCAGATGACGGTCTTCGTAAAGCAGCTCTGTGAGCATCCCGGGCTGGTAATCCTTCACACGAGCCTGAAGCACC
>JBDLJU010000052.1:0-15602 GCA_039714215.1 Chloroflexota bacterium
CATCTTTGAGGAAAACTTCCCGGTAGTAGCGATCCCAAAAACGATGGACAACGATGTATTTGGCACCGATTACTGCATCGGGTTTTCTACTGCAGTGACCCGCAGTGTGCAGTTTATTCACCAGCTTCGCACTTCCACCGGTTCACATGAACGCATTGCGGTGATCGAGCTGTTTGGCCGCTATTCTGGGCAGACTGCCCTGATCTCAGGCTTATTGGCCGGTGCAGACCGCACCCTGATCCCCGAAGTGCCCTTCGATTCCGCCCGCCTGGCAGAATTCATTGTGGAAGATCGAAAGAATAACCCGAGCAATTATGCGGTGATCGCAATTTCTGAGGGTGCCAAGTTCAAAGATGGCGATATGGTGCAATCCGGCGAAAAGGATGCATTCGGACATCAGAAACTGGGTGGGATTGGGATGTTTACCGCAGAGGCGATGAAACAAATCACCGGAATTAACACTTTGTACCAGCAGTTGGCCTACTTAATGCGCAGCGGGGCGGCAGATTCCCTCGACCTGATGGTCGCAGTTACCTTCGCCAATATGGCAATGGACCTGGTCAACCGGCGCAATTTTGGGCATATGGTTTCGCTGCAAGATGGGCTGTATACCTATGTCCCCGCTGATACCCCTGGTAAATCAACTCGTACGGTGGATGTCGATGAACTTTATGACCGTACGGAATACAAGCCCAAACTGAGGAAAGCGCGCGGGAAACCGATGTTCCTCTACTAAACCGGCACCAACGATATGATTAAGTCGAACTATGTTCGATCAAAAAATCCCCGGAAAATTGTAAATACTTCCCGGGGATTTTATTTATTAATTAATCAAGGTCCATCGGATTAAGATACAAACTTGAAGAGATCGAGGTACTCTGTTTCTAATGCCCTTTTCTGGTCAACAACTTCAGCCAGCGGCACAACAGCCATTTTGTGGTCCTGCAAGCCAACCATTACATCCGTTTTCCCGGAAATTAATCCCTGGACCGCCTTCGTGCCTAATCGCGAACCGAGTAAGCGGTCAAAGGCGGTGGGGCTGCCGCCGCGCTGTACGTGTCCAAGAATGGTCACCCTGGTTTTGAAGCCGACATCCAGGTCTTTTAACCCTTGCGACAGGCGGGTGGCGTTAAACATCGCCCCTTCCGCAACCACAATGATTGCATGGTTTTTCCCCTTCATATAGGATTCCTCAATTACTCCGGCCACATCTTGCACGTTGTACTCGATCTCAGGGAGGAGCACATATTCTGCACCCCCAATGATCGAGCCAATTAATGCCAGATAGCCGCAGTTACGTCCCATGGTTTCAACCAGGAAAGCCCTGTTGTGTGAAGAAGCAGTATCTCTCAGCTGGTCAATCGCCCGGATAATCGTATTGAGTGCGGTATCAACCCCGATGGACATTTTGGTGCCATAAATATCATTATCAATACTTGCGGGAACACCAACCACCTTAATCCCTTGCTCAGCTAGCGCACGCGCGCCTCTGAGAGAACCGTCTCCCCCGATAATCACCATGCCATCGATCCCGCTCTCATTAATTTCACGGATCGCTTCACGCTGGCCTTTCTTGGTTTTAAATTCTTCACTGCGGGCCGTCTTTAAGATGGTGCCCCCCTGCTGAATGATTCCGCCGACATCACGGGCATCCATATCTGCCAGATCGCCATTGATCAATCCCTGATAGCCTTCAGAAATTCCAACGACCTCTACATTATTCTTTATTGCAGTCCGCACAACCGCCCGGATACAAGAATTCATTCCAGGGGCATCTCCCCCAGAAGTAAGTACGCCAATTTTTTTCATATTCTTCACTCCATAATAATTGCACAAATTTTGAGCGCCCACCCGCTCAAAATATTTAATCCTGTTCTATTTTAATCGATTAAGTCAGAATATCCAAAACAATTCGAGGATTATTCGCAGCGGATCGTAGTAAAGTCCTTGCTATCCTCAGAAGTCTCGTTATCCGTATTGATTTTCCAGCCAGGCTCTATCGTGGGATTCTTTTACCGATCTGGTACTTATAGGGGCTACTTACCTCTGGGGTTTTGGGTGAAAATACCTTTAGGAATCAAAAAAACTGATGGCGTCATTGACGAATTGGATAAAAATAGTTATAATTTAAACAATATTTTAGCTAACCCTAATTAGGATTAGGAATTATGCGAGAAAACCTCACTCAATCTATCGAAGATTATCTAAAAGCGATCTATGAGCTGACCAGGAAGGAAGGCCGGGCGACAACCACGAAACTCGCCCACCACCTGAAGGTTACTCCGGCTTCTGTTACCGGCATGATTAAAAAGCTGGCAGCCACCCAGCCGCCCCTGCTTGAATATAAGAAGCATCGCGGTGTACTGCTTACCGAACACGGCAAAAACATTGCGCTTGAGATCATCCGCCACCATCGCTTACTTGAAATGTTCCTGCACCAGATCCTCCACTATCCGTGGGATGAGGTCGATGAAGAAGCCGACCGCCTGGAGCATGTCATCTCCGAAAAATTTGAGGACCGCATCGCCGAAGCATTAGGCCACCCCGAATATGATCCCCACGGCGATCCAATCCCGAACAAAGACCTCTCCATCCCTGAGAGCGCGGGGACAGCATTACTTTCCTTGCGTGTCGGGCAAAAGGCAACCATTAAACGCGTCCGAGATACTGAATCGGAATTACTCCGTCACCTCAGTGAAATTGGGATGACACCGGGTGTGAATATTGAAATTGTTGGATATTCTGAATTTGACGGCAACCTTTCGATCTCTAATTTGAGCACCAATGAAACCAATGTCTTGGGACCAAGGATCACGGAACAAATTTTCGTCGCCCTGCTCTGACGATTTTTCACCCTGAAGACAAATTACCAATGGGGGAGTTAAACTAGAAAAAGTGATCCATCCATCCTATCTTGAGGTATACTTTTAACTTATGTCATTTAAAACATTATTCCTTGACCTTGACGGCACCCTTTATCCCCACAACAACGGAATCTGGGAACAAATCTCTGTCCGGATGAACAAGTATATGACCACGTACCTGGGGTTTGACGATCAACAGGTCTCAAAGATCAGGGAGCAGTATTTTCATAAGTACGGCACCACCCTCAGGGGGCTGATGGCGACCACCGAGATCGATCCCAAAGAATACCTTGCCTACGTGCATGATATCCGCATCGGCGACTATATCAAACCTGACCTCAAGCTGAAGAAAATTCTCAGTGAGATTCCTCAGCCAAAATGGATCCTGACCAATGCTGACACGCCCCATGCGACCCGGGTATTGAACGCGCTGGGGATATTTGATCTTTTTGAAGGTATCCTCGATATCACCATCATGGGTTATGAAAACAAACCCAACCCGCTTGTCTTCCAAAAAGCTCTGGAATTTTCTGGAGGATTGAACGCCGCAGACTCTCTTTTCGTTGACGATATTCCCAAGAATGTTGCCGCTGCCAAACAGCTCGGCTGGCAAACCATCCTGGTTAGCGAGCAACCCAATCAGGACGCCGCAGATCATCGGATTGAGCATATCCATCAGCTGGGGACGATCCTCGCCGAGGTGGGGAATGGATAATCCTTTTGAAGTCATCAAAATTATCGGCTACACCCTGCTGGCAGTCGTGGTTTTCAATTTGCTGGTGATCCGCCGTTTCACCAGGAAAAACAACAACGAACTACAATACTGGACCAAAGTCTTGGACCGGGCAAAAAACCCATTTAAAAACGAAGATCAAGACCTTGACCAATTGGCAAAATTGGTTGAGCAGAGTAAAAATGAAGAAGGCAAAGGGAGAAATTCAGAAGAAAAACCTGAGAAATAAACAATCCCCTGAATAATCAATCACACCCTGGGTAGGATGCTGGTCGATAAGCAATTTTATCTAATCCTGATACGATCCTTCCCAAGAAATGGTATCATTTTAGCTGATAAAACTGGAGCGTGAAACATCATGGAACAACAAAAGAAATTACCCATAATTGTACTGATTGGCATCATCCTGATTTCCTGCATCGGAATTATTGGGGTTGGCGTCGGCAGCTACCTGATCATTGACAGATACTTACCAGAGGTGATCGCAAGCGAGCCGGCAGAACTGCCCCAAGCTGACGATCCATCCAACTCGGATTCCAATCAAGGTGAGGATCAGGTTCTTGAATCTCCCACTGAACCTGCTGACACGCCCACGCCGTCTCCCACCCGGACTCCCTCTCCCCCGCGGTCCAACAAAATTTCTCCTGATCTATTTTTCCCATTCTGGGAGACACGCGGATTGCTGCACGACAACTTTTTCAACCAGCCGGTGGATGACGCCGTCTTGGCGGCAGGTGCAGTTGAGGGAATTGATTATCTGCTCGAAGCCCACGAGGTTGCCTTGGCCTCAGTAGAACTCACCGCTTCACCTGAAGAGATTGCTGATCTTGGCAGGCAAGCCGACACGCCTGAAGAAGTTTTTGACATCTACCTCCCGCTCTGGGAAGCCTGGAGCAAACTGAGCGCCCTGGAGCTCCCCGAAGAAATCAACGAAGTCCAATTTATGCGCGCCGCACTGCAAGGGATGATGCTCTCGCTTGGCGATCCCTATACTGGCTACCTCGACCCGGACATCTCCCGCCAATGGGAAGCGGACCTCTCCGGCGAATATGAAGGCATTGGCGCCTGGGTAGATACCGACGCTGATTTCCTGACAATCATTTCTCCAATCCCCGGCTCCCCGGCAGAAGCTGCTGGTTTGAAAGCCGGCGACCGGGTACTCATGATCAACGGTGAAGACATGACCGGCGTTGACGGCAGCCTGGTAATTCTGCAGGTGCTCGGCCCGGCCGGAAGCCAGGTAGATATTACCTTTGGGCGCGACAAAGAAGATGGCACTGAAGAAATTTTTGAGGTCACAATTACCCGGGCACGGATCGTGATCCCCAATGTGGTCTACGAAATGCGTGAAGATGGCATCGCCTATCTGCAGCTGATTGGCTTCAGCGAAACCGCCCACCGCGATCTTGCCGATGCCCTTGAGGAAATGCTCGCACAGGAGCCGGTTGGGCTGATCTTAGACCTGCGCGGCAACGGCGGAGGCTACCTGCACACTGCTGTCAACATCACCTCTGAATTTATTGAAGAAGGCGTGATTTTATACGAAGAGTACGGCAACGAAACCCGCGACATCCACGAAGCGCGCTCCACTGAAGGGCTTGCCACCGAGATCCCACTGATCGTCCTGATCAATGGCGGCTCTGCCTCTGCCTCAGAGATCCTCGCCGGGGCAGTCCAGGATTACGAACGCGGCCTGCTGGTCGGTACAACGACTTACGGAAAAGGCTCAGTGCAGATCCCGGTGACCTTGAGCAACGACGCAGGCACCGCCCGGATCACGATTGCCAGGTGGCTGACCCCCAACGAGAACCATATCCAGAATATCGGCCTGGAACCCGATGTTGTTGTTGAATACACCGAAGCACACGCCCTCGCAGATGAAGACCCTCAGCTGGATAAAGCTGTCGAGATCCTTCTCGGACAGTAAAAAGAAGGCTTTTAGGAGGTAATCATGTTTTACTCGGACTATTATACTTACATGATCCCGGCGATCATCTTGATGATGGCGGCCCAGTGGTATGTTAAATCGAGCTACAACAAATGGAGCAAAGTGCGCAACCAGCACAACATCACCGGAGCAGAAGCGGTGCAAAAGCTGATCCGCACCGGGGGATTACACGGGATTGAAGTAGAACGGATTGGCGGCAGCCTCAGCGACCATTATGACCCGCGCAAGAAGGTGCTGCGCCTTTCTTCTGGCGTGGCAGACAACCCTTCAGTCGCCGCGCTGGCAATTGCTGCCCACGAGCTCGGGCATGCCCAGCAGGACCAGGAAAATTACTTCCCCCTGCGCCTGCGCTCCGCGATGGTGCCGATGGTCAATATCGGCTCGTTTTTGGGATGGATCTTCATCTTCGCCGGTTTGTTTTTTAACATGCTCAACCTCTCCTGGTTAGGCGTAATTTTCTTTGCCGGGGGTGCGCTCTTCGCCCTGGCTACCCTCCCGGTGGAGTTTGACGCTTCCTCACGGGCAATGCGCATGCTGAGCAATTCCGGTTTGATCATGTCTGGCAATGAGACCCGCGGGGCGCGCACCGTGCTGAACGCCGCTGCCCTGACCTATGTCGCCGCGCTGGTGCAGGCGGTCATCCAGGTTTTGTATTATGTCCGGTTGGTCAGCGGCAGGAGAAGGTAACCGAGTAAGAATAAACAAACGAATATAATTTCAAATCTGCCCGGTTAATAAATCTGATATTTGTTAACCGGGCTATTTTTTTTAGTTCTTTTTCGACCGTTGTATGCTGTCTTCACCAGCACGGAAGCGCCATCAGGGGACGAAATCTCACAATTCTACTTATCTCCTGAAGTAATTCAGATTCAGGCCGCGATAAATTTTTCCGCTTGCGATGCCATCCCAAATTAAAACCAATTTTTCTTCAGGCAGATGATTTTTACTTTTTCATGCTAAAATGGTGAAATAAGAATTCAGCACACTAGTATTCCAATGATCATATATAGATAGAGGCAAGGAGGTGTTTCAAGCCCAAAATTGTTTCTGTTATATCCATCTCTGTTCGCTGGGTTGGCTCCCCACAAGTATCTTCAAAACAGCAGTGATGATATTTCCTGTAGTTCATATATGAAGAAATCAAGGAGTCTAGACTATGAAGAAACGTTTAATATTTCTCCCTCTAATCATTGCGATAATTCTGCTAAGCGCTTGCAGCGCTGCCGGAACTGACATCATCAGAATTGGAATCAATGCGCCGATCACCGGGGATATCCCCAAGGTTGGCGAAGGCTCTCAATTTGCTGCTGAAATGTGGTTGGAAGCAAACGGCGGCACCCTTACTGTTGGTGGAAAAGAATACCAGGTTGAGCTGGTGATTGAAGACAACGAATCCAAGGGCGAATCTGCTGCAGCGGTGAACACCAAGCTGATTACCCAGGATGAAGTCCTCGTGATCGTCGGCCCACAGTCCTCAAAGCAGGCAGTCCCTGCCGGCGGCGTGGCCAATGATTTAATGACCCCGATGATCAGCCCGTGGTCCACCAATCCAAATACCACCCTCGACCGCCCGTGGGTCTTCCGCACACCATTCCTGGATCCATTCCAGGGTCCCGTGGTTGCCAACTTCGTGTCAGAGGAATTTGGCTTTACCAAAGCCGGCGTGTTGTATGATATCGCCAGCGATTACCCCAAAGGCCTCGCAGAGTTCTTCCAGATCGGCTGGGAAGATGTGCATGGCGCCGGTTCCGTGGTTGCTTTCGAGAGCTTCACCACCGGCGATACAGATTTCAGCGCACAGCTGACCAAGATCATCGACTCTGGGGCTGAGTTCATCTTCTCACCGCAGTATTACAACGAGGTTGCCCTGATCGTCCAGCAGGCCCACGAACTAGGCTTCGAAGGACCGATCGTCGGCTCAGACAGCTGGGGTTCCGCTGAAACAGTCACCCTCTGCGGAGAAGACTGCTATGGTCTCTTCTTCAGCAGCCATTACGCCGCTGAAGGCGCCACCGGCGCTACCAAGACTTTCATCGATGAATATAACAGCAACTATGGTTATGTGCCCGATGATGTCGGCGCTTTGACCTGGGACGCAATGAACATTGTTAAACAGGCCATTCAGGATTGCGGCGAACTCACCGGAGACATTGCGGTGGATCGCCAATGCGTCCGTGATGCGATGGCCAGCATTGAAGAGTTCCCCGGGATCACCGGCAATATGACCTTCACCGAAGAAGGCGACCCGATCAAGTGCGCGGTGATTGTGCAAATTAGTGACGAGGGCAAATTCACCTTCTTCAAGCAGGTGTGCCCCTAATCAGAAAAACCGGCCGCTGAGCGCCTGAAAGCGGCCTCCTGTACACGTTCAGAAAACAACTAAGAGGGCGGGGCAATCTTAATTTTTTTGCCCCGCCTTTCTTATAGGAGAAGTTTTCTCAATGGCCTTTATCATTCAAAATTTAATCAATGCCCTTCAGTTGGGCAGCTTCTATGCGCTGATTGCAGTAGGATACTCAATGGTTTACGGTGTTTTACTGCTCTTCAATTTTGCCCATGGGGATATCTTCATGGTCGGCGCCTATATCGGATTTTTTGTTTCCAGCGGGCTGCTCGCCCTGGATGTTTTCGGCGCCCTCGCTCTGCCAGGCAGCGTGCAGCTTGCCCTGGTACTTGTTTTAACCCTGGTCATCTCAATGATTCTCAACTCATTTGTCGGCATGCTGGTCGAACGGATCGGCTACCGTCCGCTGCGTGACGCCCCGCGCGCCTCTGCTGCAATTACCGGCCTGATGATCGGGATCATTTTAGAGACCGGCAACCTCGCAATTTTGGGGCCTCAGCGGAGGGCTTTCCCGGAATTGATCGAAACCGTCACCTACAATATTGGCGGAGTCATTTTCACCAACAAGAAAATTTTGATCGTCGTCGTGGCGATCTTGCTGACATTGGCCCTCAATCTTTTTGTCCGCCGCACAAAATGGGGGATGGCGATGCGTGCCATGGCCTACGACTATGTCGTTGTCCCGCTGATGGGGATTTCAACCAATAAAATCGCAATGCTGACCTTTGCCCTCGGTTCAGGCCTGGCGGCCGCGGCTGGGATCCTCTATGGTGTCGCCTACCCCGTGCTGGACCCCAATATGGGCATCCTCTTCGGCTGGAAGGCATTCGTCGCCGCGATCCTCGGGGGGCGCGGCTCGATCCTCGGAGCGGGTCTGGCAGGCTTCCTATTGGGTTTCATCGAGATCTCTGTGACCACCGTTTTCCCTTCAACCATGCGCAATTTGATCGCTTTCGGGATCATCCTGGTCATTCTGACCTTCAGACCGCATGGCTTCTTTGGAGAACCCCACAGCTCACAGTTGCGGCTGTGACATTGGATCAAGACTGATGAAAGGAAACAAAATGACAACAACCTCAGTCCCAGTGCAAAACAGATGGCAGCAAATCCGTGCGGCATTAACCAGATACTGGCAGCCTTACAAAACAGTTCCGCTGCTAGGCTGGCTGGTGGCCATGCTGGTCGCCGTCGGCCTGGAGCAGTTGGTCGGGCTTCCCCTTGCCAGAGTATTAGGGATGTACAAGGTACCCGCCCTCTTCGGAGCAGTGGTCGCCCTCGATGATCCGATCCTCTTCCCCAGCGCGCTGCTCTATATGATCCTGATCTATTTTCTACCTATCGGGATCATCGCTCGTTTGAGTAAATCCATTACAAATAAAATAGCTGCAAAATTAGTGAACTATCCTTTGGTGGTGCCCGCAGGTATTCACCTCGCTTTGATGTATGCCATTCTTTTCTTATGGGGAGATATCAGCGATTATCGCATTCTGGTCGCCCGGCTGGCGATGATTGCGATCATCCTCACGTTGAGCCTCAATGTGGTCAACGGCTACATGGGTGAGTTTTCTTGCTCTCATCCCGGTTTCATGGCTATCGGAGCATATGTCGCTTCCTCCTTTACGATTGTCCTCTTCGTCACCGAGAACCAGTTTGGGGAAGCGCTGCTCCCGCCAGAATGGGGACCCTTTATGTTCCCTATCGCTCTCGTGCTTGGTGGAGTGGTCGCCGCGCTGGGCGCATTGCTCGTTGCAATTCCATCCTTCCGCACCCGCGGAGATTACCTGGCAATCATCTCGCTGGCCTTCATGTTCATTGTGAAAAGCCTGTTTGAAAACCTGGAAGTCGTCGGCGGCGCCCGGGGGATCGGCAACCAGCCAAATTATGCCAGTCTGCCAGTGGTTTTTATCTGGACCGTGCTGGCGATCTGGATCATCAACAACTTCGTGCGCTCAACTTTGGGGAAAGCGCTCAATGCCGTGCGAGACGGCGAACTTGCTGCCACCGCGATGACCGTGAACACGCGTAAAACAAAGATGTCTGCCTTTTTATTTGCAGCTTTCTGGGCGGGTGTCGCCGGCGGGCTTTTCTCCCATGTCTTGCGTTATATCAACCCGGACTCCTTCGGCATTCGGAAGTTGGCCGAAGTGCTCGCAATGGTCTATTTCGGCGGCTTGAATTCAGTAACCGGTTCGATCGTTGGGGCAGTCGGGCTCAGTTTGATCAGCGAAGCCCTGCGGCCGCTCGATATTTTCAAATGGATCATTATCCCCATCATGCTGATCCTGATCATGATCTTCAGGCCGACTGGTTTGATCGCCTTCACTGAACTCAATGTTGAGAAGCTCTTCCAACCTAAAACTATAGAGAACGAAGGAGAGGATCATGCCTCTGCTTGAAGTCCATAACATGACCCACCGCTTTGGAGGACTGCGGGCGGTGCACCAGTATAACCTGGCAATTGAACCTGGGGAGGTGAGAGGTCTGATCGGCCCGAACGGGGCCGGTAAAACCACGATCTTCAACCTGATCACCGGGGTTTATCACCCCACCGAGGGCAGCATCATCCTCGAGGGAGAGGAAATCTCCCATCTTGAGCCGGATAAGATCGCCGACCGCGGGCTGGGCAGAACTTTCCAGAACCTCAGGCTCTGGCGTTATCTCAGCGTGCTGGATCATGTCAAGATGGCCCGCTACTCCAAGCTTACCTACGGAATGGCGGGAGCATTCTTCGGCACACCCAAGCGAATCTCGCAGGAGAAAGCGACCGACAAACTGGGCATGGAACTGCTTGACCTGGTCGGGATCCCTCATCTCGCCGAGGAGATCGTCACCAACCTGCCCTATGGCGCCCAGCGCAGAGTTGAGCTTGCTCGCGCCCTGGCCACCGAACCAAAGGTGCTTTTCCTCGACGAGCCCACTGCCGGGATGAACCCGGAAGAGCTGATCCAGATGATGGATATTGTCAGGCGGGTCCACCGGGAAATTGGGATGGCAATCTACCTGATTGAACATCGCATGAAAGTCGTCATGGAGCTGTGTGAGGTCATCCAGACGCTGAACTTCGGTGAGGTAATTGCCGAAGGTACCCCAGAGGAGATCCGCAACGATGAAAAAGTTATCGAGGCCTATCTCGGCAAGGAGGTTGTCTTCTAATGCTGCTTTCCGTTGAAAACCTTTACGTCTCCTACGGTAACATTAAAGCCCTGCACGGGATCAACTTTGAAGTCGCTGAAGGTGAAATTGTTTGCATCATCGGCGCCAACGGCGCCGGGAAAAGCACCACCCTGCGGGCGGTCTCGCGTTTAATTCCCTCAAAAGCTGGATCAAAAATGACCTTCCAGGGAGAGAATTTGCTCGACTACCCGGCAGATAAAGTGGTTACTGACCTGGGGATTTCCCATGTGCCCGAAGGCCGCCGCCTGTTTGAAAACCTGACCGTCAACGAGAATCTCATATTGGCGACCTTCGCCCGGAATGATTCAGATGCAATCAAAGTGGATCGTGAACGCGTGTTTTCGATCTTCCCGCGGCTGGAAGAGCGCATCAACCAGAAGGCCGGCACGTTAAGCGGCGGTGAGCAGCAGATGCTCGCCGTTGGGCGGGCAATGATGAGCGCCCGGAAGATGATGCTGCTCGACGAACCATCGATGGGCCTCGCCCCACTGCTGATGATGGAGATGTTTGACGCGCTCAAAGAGATCAATCAGGAGGGGACCACGATCTTGCTGGTCGAACAGAATGCCCGCATGGCGCTGCAGTTTGCCCAGCGCGGCTATGTCTTAGAGACCGGTAATGTGGTGCTTGAGGGACCCTCAAAAGATTTGCTTGAAGACCCGGAGGTCAAGAAAGCCTACCTCGGCGGGTAAAAATCAACTTAAAACAGAACTGGGCTGTGCTTGGATCATCAGAAAGCAGCCCAGTTTTTATTTAACGTTCTTCCTTAATCGTTTGATCGATAGAGTCGCGGTACCCGCCCGCTTATCCCGCTGGTAACCTCATAATTGATCGTCCCCCAGCGGCCGGCGATCTCCTCGGCAGTCATCTGAGCGCCGCCTTGCTCGCCCAACAGCACAACTTCATCACCTGCTTTGGCGTCTGGCGCCTCGTCGAGCTGCACCATGATTTGATCCATCGTCACCCGCCCCACAACTGGAACCTTTTGCCCGCCGACCAGCACAAAATTGCCGGTCACCCGCCGGAAGCCATCGGCATATCCCACCGGAACCGTGCCAATCCGCTCTCTTCGAGAGGTGCGGTACTGATGCCCGTAGCTGACCCCGCTTCCTGCCGGCAAGGTTTTTACCTGGCTTAACGCCGATGTCCACTTCAGCGCTGGTTTTATCTCAGGCGGTAAAGGGCAATCCGCTGAAGGATGCAGTCCGTACATCGCGATCCCGATCCGCAGGCAGTTGAAATGCACACTGGGCCGGGTCAGGCTGGCGGCGGAATTTGCTGCGTGGACCATCGGAATCCGGATCTGCTCAGCATCCACTTTCGCCAGCAGGTCTTGAAATATTTCTTCCTGGGCATCGTTTGCTGCCGGGGCAGCCTCATCGGCTCGCGCAAAGTGGGTAAACAGGCCTGCAATGCGGATGTTTGACAGCCGGGCAGATGCCTGGATCAGGGCCAGCGCATTGCTTGGTTCTGCGCCCAGGCGGTGCATCCCGGTATCGACATTAATATGTACGCTGGCTTCTTTTTTTAATTTTCCGGCGGCTGCCGAAATGCTTTTTACCTGGTCCAGATTCCAGACGGTCAGCGAGACCTGTTCCGCGATCATCTCTGAATACTGGCCTTCCGGGGTATATCCGAGGATCAGGACTGGACAGTTCAAACCTGCCTGGCGCAGTTCCAGGGCTTCATTTGTCCTTGCGACCCCGCACCAGCTCGCCCCTGCTTCTAAAGCCGCCCGGGCAACCTGGACAGCGCCGTGGCCATAGGCATTTGCTTTCACGATCGCCATCACCTCGGTCTTGGACAGGTTCAAGAAAAATCGGATGTTGTGCTTTACTACACCCAGATCCACCTCAGCCCAGGTTGAATGCAATCTGTGTGCTTCACCCATTGTGATCATCCCACATACGCATTATGAAATTTAATCCACTCGGGGAGCACCTGGGCCAATCGCTCTTTTGGCGGCAGGAAAGCGATCCGCAGATGGCTGGTGCCTTCCTTCTGTCCAAAACCAGCCCCATTAATCGTGCACAATCCAGTCTCTTCCAACAGCGCCATACAGTAATCAAAATCGGTTTTTCCTGCCGGGAGTTTATTCAAACGGGGAAACAGGTACATCGCCCCAGTCTTGCCAGAACACTCAACACCGTCCATCCTGGTAAAGGCATCCCTGATCATCGTCGCTTTGTCTTCAAGGTCGCGCAGGATGCGCTGCCTTTCATCGTCGAACTGCTGCCGGGCGGCGCTGCCATCGGGGGGCGGTGTGACCATCAAATAAGTCAACAGCTGACCGGCAGTATTGGCACATAAGCTCACCGACGCCTGTTTGGTCAGCAGGTCGACGAAATCCAGATTGCTCCCTTCGATTTTTTGCGGGTTACGAACCTCCAGATAGCCGCCGCGATGCCCGCATTCACCGAAGAATCCTTTCGAAATGCTGTGGAAGCTGAACAAAGCCACGCTTTCAGCGCCCAATACCCTGGCAAACGAGATGAATTCTCCAGTGTAAACATTCTCCTGATAGACCTCGTCAGCCAGGATTGCCAGGCGATGCTCCCTGGCAAATTTGATCACCGTTTTAATGCTCTCTAAGCTCAGGATCGCCCCGGTGGGGTTGCCGGGGTTGATCACCACGATACCCTTTACATTCACGCCGGCATCCTCCGCTTTTTTGAGTGATTCTTCCAGCAGGTCCTGGTCGAATGTCCAGCCGTTGTCCTCATCGGGGTAGTAATTTACCTGGACGCCCCCGGCCTTTTTGATCGTTGCCGAATAGAGGGGATACTGCGGAATTGGCACCATGATGCCATCGCTGCTCTGGGAGATCAGCAGATCGATCACAAACTTGACTCCCTGGCTTGCCCCGCTGGTCAGGAAAATCTTTTCAGGGTCGGCTCTCAACCCATCCGTCTGCAGCGCACCATCCCGGCGGTCAATGAAATCAGCCACCGCCTGCCGGATGAAGCGTTCCCCTTTGCTGTCAGTATAGGCCCCGGTGCCGCCGGCCTTGATCTGCATGAGAATATTTTCACTGACCGCCAAAACATCATCCGAAATGAAATCTGAGTCCTTGAGATCAATTGCCGGGGTCTCTTCGAATAAATTCTTCAAAACTCTTTCACGAGCGATCTTGGATGGGTCTTCAACCAGGCTGAGCACCTGGCGGTTGTAGGTAAGCGGTGATTGCCCCAATGCCTGCGGGTTGCCGATATGGCAGGGAATGATTCGCTTCCCAAGATTTTCCAGTTCTGATGCCCGTTTGGCAATTGGTCCTCTCACCGCATATTCCATTTCCAGAATATTGCGGTTGACCGTGATGGGCACTGACGAAGAACTTTTCAAAGGGAACCTCCTCATTTCTGAACTGGGCTGCCTCAGCTCGGCGAGCGCAGCCCGTAACAATTAAAAGTATACCTGAGAATTAGATTCTGAACTGAAATTTCTTGAAATCTCAGCGGGAGGAGATGATCAGCAGAGAAAGTTAGGAAGAAGTAATCATCCCTGGAATTAAAACCTTCCAGGTTTTGAAAACCTGGAAATTTATTATTTTGCCCTCACCCTGCCGTTTTGGATACCGCCTGCATTGTCTACCTGCTCTGACCGGCACCCCATGGCAGCTGGCGCGTGATAGCGGAAGCGCGTCCCCGCCGGTGAACCGGCCCGGATTGAAATCTCCAATGCGCTATCTTGCCTCTCACTATTATTACTAACGGCGTAGAGAAAAGCTGTTTTTGCTTTTCTCTAAGATTGGATTGAAGATTGAATCAGGGTGGCTGGCTGGGAGGGCACAGCCTGTGCAGAGCACAGTTTCCACGTGCTGTCATTCTGAGCGAGCGAAGCGAGCCGAAGAATCATTATAGAGATTGAGAATAATTCTGGCCAGGCTTAGCTTCTGGCGCAACAATGATTCTTCGTATCTCTGATGCGTCCGCTGCGCTCTGAATAACGTTGATTAAATACTATCTTGTGCCTATGCTCCTCCGTGGCTACGCCAGAATGGACCTAAAAATTACTGACATTCCGAGCACAGGAATTATTATAGCGATGGTTGATGAGGAATGGTTGGCTGGGAGGGGTGAAGCCCCTGACTATTATTACTACAGGCGTACAGAAAAGCTGTTTTTGCTTTTCTCTTAAATTGGAGCGAAGCTCCAATCGTGCATGCTAACTTGCCAACACCGACCTCCACCGCGCCGCGGGGGAGGCAAAGTACCCCTGATCTTCATCCAGCCAGAAAGGAGGGGGGTATAATTGAAACCATGAACAACAAGCAGGCCTGGGACAAGATACATACCTTGAGAGCACACACCAACACCTCCGACACGATCTCCTACGACGACCTCGCCTCCGACCACCTTTCATCAGCTAGCCTGGTGATGAACACCAGCGGTACGCCGGTCTCCCAGCAGCGCTATCTGCCCTTCGGCGAGGCGCAAACAATCGACGGGACAAACATGGAGTTTGGCTGCGCCAAACTCCGACGCGAGCCGCAGGCTCGCACCGAGACGGACCTGACTTACACAGGACAACGGAGCTACA
>JBDLJU010000053.1:0-15236 GCA_039714215.1 Chloroflexota bacterium
GGGAGTCAGCGGCGGTTCCCCAATACCTTTGGCCCCATAAGGACCCGTCGGTTCAGGCACTTCAATAATTATTGGCTCAATTTCAGGAACATCTTGAGCTAATGGGGTTAAATAAGTTGATAAAGATTTGTTTAGCAATTTACCCTGATGCTGGTGCAATTCTTCAAGTAGTGCATACCCTAAGCCCTGCACCACTCCCCCTTCAATTTGACCTTCAACAGCCTGCCTATTTATTGCTTTTCCAACATCATGAGCAGCCCAAATTTTCTCAACGGTCAGCTTGCCAGTTTTTGTATCCACCAAAACCTGAGCAATATGGGCGGCATATGCAAAGATAGAGTGTGGGTGAGGTATATTAAATTCATCTTCATCCACATCCGGATGCCACAGCTGGGAAAATCCTTCCGCTCGCAGCGGAATATTCATCCACCAGGCCTGCTTCGCCAGCTTCGACAGCTCAAGGAAACGCTCGGAATTTCCTTCAACCCAAACCTTCTTGTCCGCGAGGATTAATTCTTCGGGGGGCGCTTCCAGCACATTGGCTGCAAACGCTAACAGGTTTTGTTTAATTTCACCGGCTGCCTGGATAATCGCTTTGCCTGTCCGGTAGGTGCCTGAGGAAGCAGAGGTTGGCCCAGCGGCAGGAACCAAATGTGTGTCAATGGAATTAACAATCACATCTTCAGGGTCTACCCCCAGCTCGTTGGCGACGATAATTTTTTGGGCAGTGAAAGCGCCCTGGCCCATATCCGTGACACCAATTGAAAGCAGAATTGACCCATCAGGCGTCATTTCCACAACTGCAGCGCTGTGATCTGAAATCCCTCGCCCCATGCCCATGCCATGCCAGATTGTAGCTGCACCCAAACCACGGAAGACACCTGGTTCGGGTTCTCTTTCCAACCAATTTTGCCGGTTATCCCAACCGGATGCTTCAGCTGCCCGATGAATTGTTTCCTTAAAGCCAATTTTCGAAGGAATAGAGGTACCGGAAGGCATCACCGTACCCTTCTCCATCCCATTTTTAAGCCTGAAGGCTAATGGGTCAATCCCCAGTTCTTCAGCCAACAGGTCAATGTTTTGCTCGTATGCAAAAGCGACTTCAGGCCCCCCAAACCCCCGCATCCCTCCGCCAATAAGATTATTTGTTGCCACTGCGTAAGAATCTATTTGTGCATTGGGGATTTTATAAGGGCCGCTGACCAGCTCAGCGGCACAATTAATCACGGCTGGAAAAATATTTGAATACGGCCCAGAATCCCCAATGATTTTCGCACGGATTGCCAGCAGAGTTCCGTCAGCTTTGGCGGCTGTTTCCAGCTCAACGCTAATCCCTGCCCGCTTGATATGCGTAAATAAAGATTCCTGACGAGTCCGGATAAATTTTACCGGGCGCTTTGCCTTCATCGCCAGTACTGCTGTTTGAATCTGGACGTGCATTTCCTCTTTTCCCCCAAAGCCCCCTCCCACATACGGATAAATCACCCTTACCTGATTGATTGGCAGACCTAATGCGGCAGCTACTTGATTCCGATCTCCATGAGGGTCCTGACCTGAAATATACATCACTAAAGTGCTGCCATCCCACGATGCAACCACACCTTCGGTTTCTAAAAAGAGATGGTCCATACATTGGGTCTGGTATTTTCTTTTTACAGTTACATCAGCTTTTGAAAACCCCTGGTCTACATCACCAAAAGAGAAAGAGGATTGTGAAAGCAGGTTGCTTTCAAGGTCTTTCCTTGCCAAGATTTTATTGGATTCCACCGCCTGGACCGGGTCAAAAATTCCTGGCAGGGGGTCGTATTCAACCTCGATCGATTTTAATGCCTGGTTTGCGATATCTTCCGTTTCAGCTGCCACCAGAGCAACAATATCTCCGATATAACAAACTTCGTCTATCGCAAAGATCTGCTGATCTTGTACCAGGATGCCGTAATGGGTTTTATCAGGAAGGTCATGATGTGTAACTATCGCAATTACCCCCGGGATAGTTTCTGCCGCGGAAACATCCAACTTTTTTATTTTCGCTCGCGGATGTTGCGGGTAAAGCGCTTTTGCTACAAGCATTCCAGGAAGAACAATATCTGAGGTGTACTCACACCTTCCGGTTGCTTTTTGTTTCAATCCTTCCATTAGCTGTCCTTACTTTTACCGAAGTAAATTTATTACAAATGGGCAGCTATCAGAATTCTGACAGCTGCCCATTATCTTCTAATATCGGAACGGAACGCCCCAGTCCTTCAATTCAGCTTTGACCTCTTCGAACTTGCTCAGCCATTCTTCTTTTACCTTGAGCTTGTCGATATCGTACAGGTCTTGCAGGCGTTTGCCTTTGGGTGGATTACCCAGTGTGGGTTCGTATTTTTCCAAACATTTTACGGTAATCTCATTCGCCTGTTTTCTGGTCATTCCGGTGACTGCCCGGCTGGTTTCACCCAACATGCGGAGTTCAATCCCAGAGATCATATCAACGTCATCGCCGCCGGTGATCCCGCTGGGGCCTGGCCCGGTGTGCTGCCCGCTGCTGACTGCGACAATCGCGTTCGCAGCTGCCTCCCACAAGACCTCGTATGTGCCCGCACGTGCGTCCAAAAATACATTCTGCCCGATCGGGAAACGGGTATTCCTGGAAAAGGCCTGTCCAACAATGCTCTCAATCCACAAAGTCGTCCGGTGGGTTGTGGCGCCGTTCTTGAGGCTCATATGCACCGGGTGATTGACCACGATGGTTGAGCTGTGACTGATCGCTCCTAACAGGGTCTCTGCCGCACCGCAGATCGCTGCTCCTTCTGGGCCGCCAGCCCACCCGCCAACCATCGGCGCTAACAGGGTGGCAACATTGACGCCATTCTCCACAGCAGCAACAGCTCTGATCAAACGATCGTAATCAGACTTCAACTCTGTCAGCAAAGCGGCATACATGAAGTCCCCTTTACGCAGGCCGCGTTCTTCATTGATAATTGCCACAGCCGGCGGTGCAGAAGCTGCACATCCTGGGGCAACGAACATGGGCATCCCGGGACGTCCCGATCGCCGAATAGCTTCGCGGATCCAGCCAACTTCCTGGATCGCCCCATGCACCTCATTCGGAGAGAAGGGGCGAATTTCACGTCCCTCGATCCAGGCGGGGTTGCCATTCGCAATCAAATCGTTGGTGGGTTCAAGGGCAAAGTTCATCATGTGTTTCACATAAATCTCTCCCTCGGTCATACTGGAACCCGCCGCTCCGCCAATTACCAGGGGGCGCACATCGCTCTCAGGTTTTCGGGGATACATGGTGACCTGATCTTTGCCATATCCAAAGGTTAACGGGGTATGGTAGTTGTCCAAATAGCGCCAAATCTCAGCTTCAGTGAACTTGACCACCTTTTGAGTGTCCAAGACCCACAAGCCTTTTTCAACAGCATATTCCATCCCTGCCGCAAAAAGCCGGTCCGCCATACCATCATCATCTGGAATTGGATTGGCAGGGTCATACTTAATATCGTATTTCTCAGCTAATTCTTTCATCCGCGGAAAAATCGATTTGTCGAATTCTTCTTCTCGAACTCGCGGACCTTGATTGACTCTTTCCATCATCTCAAAATGTAAACCAGGCATATCATCCTTCCTTAGCTAATCCGTTATTTGCCAACCAGCTGGTTGCACAGCTCAACGGCGCTGTACGCCGTTTCCCCATAACCATCGGCCCCGATCTCATCCGCGTAATCCTGACTGGTCGGGCCGCCGCCGATGATCACCTTGTATTGATCACGCACGCCGTCATCAATCAGCATCTGGATGATATCTCGCATCATCGGCAGGCTGGTGGTCAACAATCCTGATAAGCCAATGATCTCAACTTCTTGATCAATCGCCTTGTCAATGAAATCGGTCGATGCGATATCCCGGCCGACATCAATCACTTCAAAGCCATTCACCTTCAGCAAGGCAATCACGATATTCTTGCCAATATCATGGATATCACCCTGGACCGTCCCAATCAAGATTTTCCCTTTATGTTCTCCCTCATCGCCTTCAAAGTGCGGTTCGAGGATCTCCATCGCGGCTTCCATTGCATCGGCGCTGGCGACCATTTCGGGCAAAAACATTTCGTTACGCCCAAACCGCTCGCCTACTTCTTTGATTCCAGGGGACATCCCCTGCTGAATCGCATCGAGAGGGGAAATCCCCGCCTCCAGGCTCTTCTTTGCCGCATCGACAGCTGCGCTGGAATTGCCTTCCAGGACGCTGTCATAAAAAGCTTTAAATATTTCTTTTTTACTCATTGTGTTTCTCCTTTCGTTGAATAGTATGAAAAATCATTTGTTTTCCAGTTTTTCAAGCAAAAGGTAGAGCGGGTGAAACGATTAATTTACGCTCGCTTTGCACCAAAACTTCCCCTTCCCGGATGACAAATAAACGCTCCGGCTGTCTGCCTATCGCATCAGCAGCCGAATTTGCCTCAAATAACACAAGATTGGCGTTTGCACCTTCATATACGCCGTAACCTTCAAGATTGAGCGCTTTTGCAGCACGGTATCTGGGCATCTCAAAAGCAGCCTGAATCTCGGAGGGTGAGCTCAGATGAGCAACATGGGCAACAAAATTAGCGACTGCCAACCCGTCCATGCTGCCAAATGGGTAAAACATGTTTTGCAGGTCGTCCTGACCGCAGGTAACATTCACCCCGGCCTCCAACAAATCTTTCACTCTCGGAATCCCTCTGCGCATCGGATTCCCATCGCCGCGGCCCTGGAGAACCAGATTGACCGGGGTATTTGTACAGATATTGATCTCTGCTTCCACTATTTTTGGGAGGATCCGTTGAAACAATTTCTCATCCCAGGCTGCCATCGCGCAGCAATGACCTGCGGTGACCCTGCCCTGGTAGCCTGTTTCAATTGTTTTTTCAGCGAGCAGTTCCAGGGTGTGCCAATAGGGATCATCTGTTTCATCCACATGCATATCAATTCCAGCATCATTCGCCATGGCGATCTCAAAAGCGATCTCAATCTGGCGGGCAGCTTTGTCCATATCTTTTTCACGGTGCGGGACACCGCCAACCAGGTCGGCTCCCTGCTCCATCGCCTTCCAGACCAGATCAACCGACTCTGGATTGTCTGCCAGGCCAAATTGCGGAAAGGCGACAAGTTCGATATCGATGACACCCTTAAATTTATCTCGCACTGCGCTGATTGATTCAAATAATCCTAATTTGGCAACTTCATCAACATCAATGTGGTTCCGCAGCCACAGCGCCCCGTGGAGGATTGCTTCACGCAGCGCGATCGTGGAGCGTCTCATAATATCGTCTGAAGTTAATTGATCTTTGATTTCTTCTGCAATCTTTATTGCTTCCCCCAATGTCCCGCTGTGATTGACATACTCAGGCATTACCGCATTTTCGAGATGGAAATGCGGTTCAACAAAAGCCGGGGAAACCATCGCGCCATTCGCCTGAATGGCACGGTTTCCAGGAGCTATTTCAGCCTCAGAGACTTTTACAATTTTTCCATCTTTAATCCCAATATTTATCGGTTTGAGCGTGTTGTCATCTAAAGCATGATGAATTGTGAGATCCATGATTAATATCCTTCCACGTAATTAGTTTGGCTTCACTCTTCTGGTCACATAAAAATAAAAATGTTCTGTAACCAGATACAGATAGCCAAATCCGAGTACATCTCCAACCGCATCAAAATATTTCTCCTGCAAATGAAGAATTGGTTGGTCTATTTTTACATTCAATTTTTTTGCGACTTTTTCGTTGGCACAGGTCCCAAATATTTTGGTATGTGAATAAGACAAAGGTGGTTTTCTGTTTTCAATTAAATAGGTAAGCATCGAACCTTGAAAATCAGCCATATCTTCTGAAGCAAAATTATCTGCGATCAAATAATCCTCTAAATACATACAGCGGATATCGTCGATCGATTCAACAACCTGGATGCGGTTAAATTTGGTGTGTTCCTCAAGTTTGAGTTCGTTCTGAATTTCAGGATACTCTTGCTCTAAATCCACCTTGCGTTCTACGACCTGATGGTTTTTATTGGCCTGTTCAGCAACAAATCTAAAGGGCTCCAGGCGTTCTAACCCCCCCAAGAAGCCATGTCCCTGCGGGGCGCTCACAAAGGTGCCCCTGCCCTGCTGGCGAGATACCATCCCATGGGTTTCTAAGTGCCCTAAAGCTTCACGTAAGGTTGATCTTGAGATCCCCAACAATTCGGCCAGCTCACCTTCAGGTGGAAGCTGGCTGCCAAGGGGCAGCTCCCCCGAGTCCATCATTTTTGTGATCGCGCTGATCGCCTGGATATAAAGCGGACGTTTATCTCTCGAACCAATCGAGTTTACACTTTTCATCTACTCTCCATAAGCTGGATTATTCCCTGGTGCAAAGGTCAGACGTTTGACATTTACAGGATACAGCTTAAACGGAGATTTGTCAAACGTTTGACCTTTGTCCGCTCCCTTTTCGAAGCTCACCCCCATAATTTTCGGTGCTGCTCCCAGAGCAGATTGCACGTCCAGATACACCGATCAGATTTAATTCAGCAGCTTCTCCCCCAATCCATCAGTGACCTGGGCCCGCACTCCCCTCTGCAGCCCCCTCCTCTCTGGCTGATCAGCTGACCAGCTTTCCTCTGCCCCCCAGCCTGCCCCCGCAAAAAAGATGGTTCATACTGTGAGCAAAGCAATATCCAGATAGTCAAACACATCAAAAATCCAAATCAAGTTAATTTTGGTTCCCCAGGAGCTGCTTTATGTGGTTTAATTAGGATAATCTTTATCGTAAACCTACAAATTAACCTATTAATAATTAAATTAAGTGAGGAGAGTTTCCATGAAAAATAACAGAAGATGGTTCCTTGTTGTATTGATGCTGAGTCTGCTGCTGGCGGCCTGCGGTTCGAATACCGCACCAGGTGATAATAACGGCGGTCAGGATAACGGCTTTAACTTTTCTGAGGAAGAGCTGGAGGAAAACCAGCCTGAAGAAGCGGGGATGGAGTTTGGTGAAAATGAAGAGGAAGACCCGGACGGTGATCCGGAGATTGACGACGAGCAGGATTTTCAGTTTGGTGAAGCCGACGATGCCTGCCTGGAGGGCACCTGGCTGTTGGATATCGAGACCTTTGGCAGGGGGTTGGAGCTGACGTTTAATGAAAAACTCACCAATGGCTCTTTTGAGGTCACCCCGGTGATGGGTGAACTGCGTTTTATCTTTGAAGGTGACTTTGTCGAAATGCGGACCGATCTGCCGCTGTTCTTCAAGATCGATTTCACCGCATCCGGAATGCTGCTTTCTGAGATGGAAATTGAAGTAAGTGCAAGTGGTACTGCCCACTGGATTGCCGCAGATAGCCATATCATCTTTTATGGGCAGGATATCCATGCAGAGGGAAGCGGAGATTGGCAGAGCCAGCTGATTGGTGGGGCTGCCTCTTCGACAGGAAATTCAGGCGTGGTGTCTCTGGACCTTGAGATGAGCGATCTCTTCGTCAATTCAGATGTTATCGATCTCAGTTCACTTGGGTTGGATGTCCCGATAGGTTTGGAGCATACGGCGCAGGTCTATGATTGTAAAGAGACCAAACTCGTGCTATTTACTGACACAGGCAACTATAATGACCAGTGGTTTACCAGGGAGTGAGCGGCATCATCCTCCCTCAACCTGAGCGATGATTCCCAACCGGGGCATACCGCTTTTCTTTTGCCATACTTAACCAGCCTGGATGACTTCATCCAGGCTGAAGTTTAGACGTCGATCAGCGCTGGAGGGGGATCGATCGCCCTCCAGCCAGTGACTCCGGCGAACGCCCCGCGCCCCAACTACCTGCTGTCGACTACCATCTGCCCTCCCTCACAGCCTGCGACCAGGCAGCCCGGCGATGAAAATCACAACCCGGCAAGCGTATTGTTATATAATGGTCATTATAATAGTCTGATATATTGCCCAAAGTAATCTTTAATCCAAAAAATATATGTTTAATTTACCTGCCACAAATCTCAATAAATCCCTCCGCTCAGTCTTTCAGACCGAGGAGATCATTTGGTTATCAGATCACAATGACACTGATTTAATGATTCAATGGGTCAGCCTCGATATTGAGAATGTGCAGGCCGGTGATTTGCTCTTATTAGGTGGCAGCAAATTCGAAATGAAACAATTGGAACTTGCAGCTGAACAGGGGGTTGAAGCCGTTCTCATTATCGGTAAAAAACCAAACCTCAAGGCCATCAAGCCCCAATTGCCCACACTCCTGATCAATACTCCAAAAGATATTCATCTTGTCCAACGCGAATTGATTCAGTTCATCACAAACGAGAAGGCGACCCAAAACGAACGCAAACTACAAATCCATGCTCACTTGACCAAACTCGCAGCTGACGGCGCAGAACTGGAAGGTCTGACCAAGGCGATATCCGAGATCACCAGGCACGGCGTATTGATTCAGGATAAACGACTGAATATCATCGCTGATTATCCTTCTGCTGACCTGGGGCTATTTTGGGCAGATATCACCGAACAACTCAGTGAGATTGTCAACCTCCCTGCCCCGCTGCAAGATCGGCATCAGGCAGGAGAACAAAACACCAAAATCGTTCAGAAAATTTCTGGGGGCATCTCACGCGTAGTTGTACCTATCACGGCAGGCAATGTTGCCAGAGGTTATTTATCCGTGATCGGGATGGAAGGCACACTCGACACTCTTGATCACCTAGCGGCAGAAGAAGGCGCATTGATCTGCGCGATTGATATGTCGCGTGCCAAAGCTGTGCGCGAAACCGAGAAGAAATTACAAAGCGATCTACTCACCGCATTATTACAAGAAAACCTTTCACCGCGTGACGCAAAATTATGGGTAGACGCAATGGGTTTAGATCAAACGCAGTCTCATGCTGCTCTCCAATTCACATGGACTTCACCAAACCCACCCTCCAGAAGGCGATTAGAAACCGTAATCAACGGTGAAGTTAATCGCATGGGAATTAAGGTGATCTTGAATCCCGCCGGTGAAGCTGTGATCTGCTTCTGTCAAGTTCCGCCAGAGAATAACGGTCATCAATTGGCACTGGAATTAGGGGAAAATGTACTCAAACAAACCTTGAGAGAATATCCCAACGCGCTGGTGTCTTGTGGGGTTGGCTCCCCGACCGATAACCTTAACAAGTGGCATATCTCCTTTAGAGAAGCTGGCTTAGCCTTAGATATGGCCTCCCGCCTAGACGCAGACAAACCTCTCTATTACCCAGACCTATCCGTCCACCGCCTGTTGATGCTGTTAGAGGATAACCCTGAACTAAAAATATTCCAAGAAGATATCCTCGGATCATTACTGGCACAAGAGGGTAAAAACAAATTCATTGAAACGTTAGAGGCGTATTTTGAGCAGCAGGGGAATCTCTCTCAAACAGCAGAAGTATTATATATTCACCGAAATACCATGACCTATCGCCTGGAGCGAATTGCTGAGATCACCGGGATGGACCTCAATAACCCCGATACTGCCTTGGCTATGCATTTGGCGCTAAAGATCCATCGGATGATGGATAAAAGTCCAAAATAACACGGCAATTACCGAAACCATTGTGCAACCTGCACAATTTAATGGATTTCTTTTTCAGATACTTTGCCAATAGACAAAAAGCCTTCCTTCTCTTAAACTACAAATAATAAAGAAAGCAACCACAATCCAAAAACCTACACGGGCTGTGGTTGAAGGAAATATAAAAAATATAATGTTTACAATCTATCTGTCTGTTATTGTTCTGTCGTTACTTTTGGTTCTTATTATTAAGAACTCTAATTACACCTGGGCAGTCAGGCCGATCAGAAACAGAGAACGCTTGGACTAAGAAATAGCTACTGAAACAAAAGGCTGCCCGAACAGGGCAGCCTTTTTTGTTATTTATCTGAACAAGAGGAGCCCCAAATGAAGACCAAAAAATCAGACCCCAAGGACAACCGAAAAAACTTCGCCCGAACGGAACAAGAAATTCCCCTGTTCCCATACCGCCCGGTTAACATGGCCTCAGACGACCTGGAGCAAGCCCAGAACGATTTCGTGCAGCAAGCAGGGATGCCGTCAATGCCGCCGAATGCTGATCACGAAGATCAGCAAAAGTTAAAATAAATATGCGTTCTGACACAATCAAAAAGGGCTACGAAAAAGCCCCTCATCGCGCCCTACTTAAAGCAACCGGCGTCACAGACGATGATTTCGACAAACCGTTCATCGCGGTTGTTAACTCGTATATCGACATTATCCCCGGTCATGTACATTTGCAATCCTTTGGTAAATTAGTCAAAGATACCATTCGAGAAGCTGGGGGGGTGCCTTTTGAGTTCAACACCATCGGCGTGGATGATGGAATTGCAATGGGCCATGCTGGCATGAAATTCAGCCTGCCCTCCAGAGAATTGATTGCCGACAGTGTCGAAACAATGATCCAGGCCCATTGCTTCGACGGGATGATCTGCATTACCAATTGCGACAAAATTGTTCCAGGCATGGTGATGGGGGCGCTACGAGTCAACATCCCAACTATCTTCGTTTCGGGTGGCCCAATGGAAGCGGGAAAAACCCCCGATGGAAAAATTGTAGACCTGATTTCAGTTTTCGAGGGAGTGGGAGCCTATCAAGCTGGAAAAATCGATGACAGCCAACTTAAAACCTTAGAAGATTATAGCTGTCCGACCTGTGGCTCTTGTGCGGGGTTATTCACCGCTAACTCAATGAATTGCCTGCTTGAAGTATTAGGCTTAGCCTTACCATACAATGGTTCAGCACTGGCTACTAGCCCTGAGCGCGTTGAACTGGTAAACCAGGCCGCTCAACAAATCATGGATCTGGTTGAGATAGACCTTAAACCCAAAGACATGGTAACCGAAAAAGCGATTGACGATGCTTTTGCCCTAGATATGGCAATGGGCGGCAGCACCAATACTGTCTTGCATACTCTTGCCTTCGCGCATGAAGCTGGAATTACCTATTCTTTAGACCGGATCAATCAGATTGCCAATCAAGTCCCTCACTTATGCAAAGTCAGCCCTTCTGGCAAATGGCACATGGAAGATGTCCACCAGGCCGGCGGTGTCCCGGCGATCTTGAACGAGATCGCCCGCGGCGAAAAAGAGTTGCATCTTGACCGACCGACAGTCTCAGGTACTACACTCGGCCAATCCATCCAGGGAAAAACGATTACAAACTATGAAGTAGTTAGGTCACTAGACAACCCACATACCCAAACGGGCGGACTGGCAATTCTATTTGGCAACCTGGCCCCAGATGGAGCGGTCATCAAATCAGGCGGGGTTGCCCCTACCATGCGCCAGCATACTGGCCCCGCTCGAATTTATGAAAGCCAGGACGAAGCAATTAAAGGCATTTTGAACCGTGAAGTCCAAGAGGGTGAAGTCGTCGTGATCAGGTATGAAGGCCCTCAAGGTGGGCCAGGCATGCAGGAAATGCTCTCCCCCACCTCTACGATCATGGGTATGGGGCTTGGTGAGAAAGTCGCCCTCATTACTGACGGTCGTTTCTCCGGTGGAACACGCGGCGCCTGCATCGGGCATGTCAGCCCCGAAGCTGCTGCCCATGGTCCGATCGCCGCGCTGGAAGCTGGCGATAAAATCGAGATCAATCTCGACAACAGGACCCTCAATGTCCAACTTAGCAGTGAAGAGATTCAGACACGATTAGAAAAACTCCCTGAATTCAAACCCAATACAGAAAGTTCCTGGTTGAAACGCTATTCCCGCATGGTGACCAGCGCGAACCAGGGCGCAGTACTTATATAACTTGATATTCTCTTGACCAATTTGGAGCAGACCATGAAATTATCCGGTGCAAAAATTGTAAATGAATGCTTAGTACGTGAAGGTGTAGAAGTCGTCTTTGGCTATCCTGGCGGTGCGATCATGCCCGTGCACGATGCCATGCTGGACTATCCCATCCACCATGTTCTCACTCGTCATGAACAAGGCGCGGTCTTTGCCGCAGATGGCTACGCTCGAGCTTCTGGTAAGGTCGGGGTCGCCATCGCTACCTCCGGGCCAGGAGCAACCAACCTGGTAACCGGGATTGCGACCGCAATGATGGATTCAGTTCCCCTTGTGTGTTTCACAGGGCAAGTCTCCGCCCATTTAATTGGTGGAGATGCCTTTCAAGAGACCGATGTAACCGGGATTACTCTCCCGATCACCAAACATAATTACCTTGTGACCAGTGCGGATGAATTGACTGAAGTGATCCGTGAGGCTTTCTTCATCGCCCGCAGCGGGCGCCCCGGCCCAGTATTGATCGATATCTGTAAAAACGCCCAAATCGAAGAGGCCGAGTTCGAATACCCAGAAGAAATTTCGCTGCCGGGTTACAAGCCGCCCAAGCACGCCCCGGTCAAAGATCTAGAAAAAGCTGCCAAATTGATCGCCGAAGCAAAACGGCCTGTGATTTTAGCTGGACACGGTGTGCAAATGTCTGGCGCGATGGATGAACTCAGATTGTTCGCCGAGAAGACTCAAACCCCGGTCGCCATGACCCTATTGGGCCTGGGTTCGCTTCCCGCTTCTCACCCATACAGTTTGGGCATGATGGGCATGCACGGCGAGGCCTACTGTAACGAGGCTATTCAAAACGCCGATCTTTTGCTCGCGTTTGGGATGCGCTTCGATGACCGGGTGACCGGCCACCTGCGCACTTATGCCCCGCGTGCTCACAAAATTCATATCGAAATTGACCCAACCGAAATAGACAAGAACGTGAAAGTTGATGTGCCACTGGTTGGTGATCTAAAAACCATTCTCAACGATATAACCCCAATGGTTGAACCAAACGACCACGAAGAATGGCTCGATCAGATCAAAACCTGGCGCGAAGAAACCGAAGCGCGTGACATTCTGTCATGGCCTGATGAAGAAAAGCTCCATTCTGCCCATGTCATCCGAGATTTCTGGAAAAAAACCAGCGGTGATGCCATCGTCACAACTGGCGTTGGGCAGCACCAAATGTGGGCCGCCCAATACTACCAATTAGAACAACCTTACCGGTTGATCACTTCCGGGGGTGCAGGAACAATGGGCTTTGGCTTACCTTCTGCACTGGGCGCATGGTTTGCCCACCCCGACCGCGAAATTTGGACGGTGGAAGGTGACGGCAGTTTCCAGATGACGCTCAACGAATTGGCAACCGTTGTTCAAGAAGGTGCCAATATCAAAATCTTGTTGATCAACAACAGCTTTTTGGGCATGGTACGGCAGTGGCAAGAATTTTTCTACGATAAACGCTACGCTGCCACCCAGATCACCGGCCCCGATTTCGTCAAAATTGGCGAAGCCTACGGCATCCCATCCAAACGAGTCACAAAACGAGAAGATGTGATGGACGCCATTACCTACGCTCAAGAAACTCCTGGACCAGTCCTGATCGAATATCAAGTAGAAAAAGAAGACTCCGTCTACCCGATGGTTCCCTCCGGAGCGGCATTAGATGAAATGATGCGCCGCCCAATTACACGTAAGAAAGTAGGAGAATAATATGCAGCACACACTAATCGCAAAAGTTGAAAACAAACCTGGGGTGCTCAACCGCGTCGCCTCATTATTCAGACGGCGAAACTTCAACATCGAATCACTCAATGTCGGCCATACTGAAAACCCAAATGTATCGCGCATGACCATTGTGGTGGACAAACCTGATTTGGATGCCCGCAAGGTAGAAGCCAACCTCTATAAACTGGTTAATGTTCTGGATGTGCTAGATGTGACCAACCAACCTACAGTCACCCGTGACCTGGCTTTGATAAAAGTGGCTGCAGAACCCGAAAAAAGAGCAGAGGTTGCCAACCTTGCCAATATCTTTCGAGCCCACATCGTAGATGTCGCTCCTGACTCGATTATCGTTGAAATTACCGGCACTGAAGATAAAATTGAAGGTTTAGTTGAACTGCTCCGACCAATTGGCATCACTGAAATGGTGCGCACAGGTCAGGTCGCAATGCTGCGCGGTGATGAGCCAGGCATTCGATATACTCCTGGTGCAAACGGGCACCCCCCCTCCCCAAATGGACACAAAAATATTTCTGATAAAGGAAAGGCTCAATAATCATGGCAACAATCTACTACGCCCAAGATGTAAAACCAGAACTGATCAAAGATAAAAAGGTGGCCGTTATCGGTTACGGATCACAAGGCCATGCCCATGCGCTCAACCTTCGAGACAGCGGCGTGGAAGTCATTGTCGGGCTGCACTCCGGCAGCAAATCGTCTGCAAAAGCTGAATCAGATGGCGTGTCTGTCGCAACCGTGGCCGAAGCAGCGGAATGGGCAGACATTATCATGGTGCTGGCCCCGGACACTACCCAGCCAAAAATTTATGAAGAAAGCATTTTGCCAAATTTGAAAGCTGGCAACACCCTGATGTTCGCCCATGGATTCAATATCCGCTTCAACACGATTACCCCGCCGGAAGATGTAGATGTCAGCCTGATCGCGCCAAAAGCGCCTGGTCACCGGGTGCGAGAAATTTTCGAAGCTGGCGGCGGAACCCCCTCCTTGCTAGCCGTACACCAAAACCCCAGCGGGCAGGCCAAAGAGATGGCCCTATCATATGCCCACGCTCTAGGTGCAACTCGAGCGGGTGTAATAGAAACCACATTTGCTGAAGAAACTGAAACTGATCTTTTCGGTGAACAAGCGATACTGTGCGGTGGCGTTTCGGAGCTAGTCAAGGCCGGGTTTGAAACTCTGGTTAAAGCCGGTTACCAGCCAGAAATCGCTTATTTTGAATGTATGCACGAACTCAAATTAATCGTTGACCTGATGTACCGCGGCGGTCTCAACTATATGCGTTATTCGGTTTCAGATACTGCCGAACATGGCGACTACTATGCTGGAAGCCAGATAATCACCGAAGAGACCAAAGGCACCATGAAAAAAATTCTGGCCGATATCCAAGAAGGCGAATACGCCAAGAAATGGATCGCTGAAAATGAAAACGGTCGGCCTTGGTTTAACCAGACCCGCCAAAAAGAACAAAAAATTATGCTCGAAACCGTTGGCGCTCACCTACGAGAAATGATGCCTTTTATTGATCCTGTCACAATCAGGCCTGGAGAATAAAATATGCAAGATAATCTTGTCAAAATCTTTGACACTACCCTCCGAGACGGTGAACAATCCCCCGGTGCAACCCTCACCTCTAATGAAAAGTTAGAAATCGCTAAAACACTCGCCAAACTTGGAGTAGATA
>JBDLJU010000054.1:0-15141 GCA_039714215.1 Chloroflexota bacterium
GGGTGATGAATTTGGATTGCAAATTCGTTTAAATGATTTTCCGGAGAAAACCATCACACGATTCTCTCAGCCCCCGCCATTAAGTGATTGATCAGGGTGTGATTAGAAATAAGGATTGGGGCTACTGCTGGACAAAATTGACCATGATCATGTTGCGGTCGCAGTCGTTGTAGGTGTCCACATAGACCAGCTCGGAGACGGGGTCGGCTGAATCGAGGGAGTAGAGGGCGACGTAGACCGTTTCGCTGGAGTCCAGCAAGGTATCGGAGAGCTTGATCTGCCAGCCGCTGGGGGAGAATTCGGGATGCAGCCCGCTGAGCGAGGGCTCGGTTTCAAGAGGGGTGTCCCCCAATGTTCCAGCGGCGATCACCAGCATCCCGGCCAGGGGATTGCCTTCGCTGTCGATCACGTTGCCGGCAAGGTAGATGCCGTCACAGCCGTTGGGGTGGGCGGTGTACACCGGTGTACCGGTCTGGGCGGTGAAATGCAGGGCGCTTTCTGGAGCTGTGGTGGGCGCAAGGATGGTGATGACTGCTTCGGTGGGGGGCGGCAGAAGGGTGGCGGTGCTGGCCAGTATTTCCGGAGTGAGTGAGGCGGTGGTCGTGGGAATCAGGATCGGGGTGTGGCTGGGGAGGATTTCAAGCGTGGGAGGGATTGATTGAGAATTTCCCTCGGCAGGCGGGAAAGGATTGTAAGGATTGTTGGGGGCCAGGTAGGTGTACACAAAAAAACCAAGCAGCAAAAGTGTGCCTGTCAGGAAAACCAGCGTGCCAAATTTGAAGACACATCCGCTGGAATGCTTTGTGTTATTTTGGGAACGATCTGAAGTATCAGAGCTGTCCATCTGGGGAATATCCTTAAAATCCAATCGTTTTTATACAGCAGGTGCTAAGCTGATTGTATGCCAAAAAGAATATTAAGGGGTGTAAATTTCCACCTGACTTTGGGCTTGCTGCTCCGCCAACCAGGCTTCGACCGCCTGCTGCTGCAAGGTGAGGCGCACCTCAGAGGAAAGCGGGTGCTGGGGGTCGCGCTCAAGCAGATAGACGATATGATAGCCAGCCGGGGTTTCGATCACCGGGCTGAACTGGCCGGGCTGCAGGTTGAAGAGCGTTTCTTCAACCTCTGGGTAGATCAAATAACCGCGGGGGAACCAGTCGATGTAACCGGGGTCGTTGGGGCTGTTGTTTTGCAGGATGTTTTCAAAAGAGATCCCGGCTTCCAACTGGTTGTAGGCCCGGGATGCCTGATACCCGTCGACGAAAAAGATCTGGCGGGCGAGGAGTTGCTCTGCGGTGGCGGGGACGGTGTTGGCGATCTGGTCGCGCTGCCAGGCGGCTTCAATATCGAGGGAGAGCTCGTGGAGGAATGTCTCCACGCTGTAGCCGTTTTCGGTCAGCCAGGCATTGAAGGGGTCCACGCCGCCGGCTTCCAAGACCATTCCGGCGAGCCGGGTTTCTACGGTTTGTTCGTCGGCGCTGAAGCCCGCTTCCCTGGCAGCCAGGACAAGCAGGGCGCGCTGTACCAGTGATTCAAGGATGACTTCCTCTGCGGTTCGATCGGCGGGGAGTAGGTCGGGGTAGACTTTTAATGCGGTATGGAATTGCAGCAGGCTGGCATCGAAGCTGGACTGGCGGATGCCGAAACCGTTGACTGCGGCGTAATAAACAACCACTTCGGTGGGTGTGAGGCTGGGGCCTGGCGTGGCGCTGGGGATGATGGGGACGGTGGCCGTCGGGGGGGTGTTATCTGCGGCAGGGGTAAGCGTGCACCCTGCCAGGGTGATGGTCAAGAGGAGGAGGATTGGAATGTATTTGATTCTCTGATTCATTGTTTGCCTGTTTATTCTGAGTTTGCCCCAAAATTATACCCGCAAATTACAAGGTTGATGCTGAAAGCTGACCGGAATGGCTTGATGTATCCATTTAAAGTTGGGTGTTCTGATTAGCGATCATACCGCGTGATAAACAATTCGAGGGTATCTCAGTTAACTTATGGTAATTTTTGGAGGAAAAACTTGTATAATAAAAGATAATTATTGATTAGACAGGCTGCGAAACGAGTAAAAACCAACCGTAATTTCATTTCCAGGTTGTCTCTAGGGCACATCGTAAGGAGAAATGGATGACGTCTTCAGATGGACAAACGATCCGTCACCTTCAGCAAGAAAACATCCGGTTGAGAAGCGACAACTCATATCTTAGAGATTATGTCGAGCGGATGAAAAATGCGCTCACTGCGCTGGTCAAGCTGCAGCAGAGTATTGAGATGATCACCGCAGAGACGAATGTGTTCAAGCTGATCTATAACATTTTACATTCATCTCTGGATGCGGTGGATTCCGAGAACGGGTCTTTACTGCTGTTAGATGAAGAAACCCGGGAGCTGGTCTTTGTGGAAGTGATTGGGGAGTCTCGGGAGCGGCTGCTGAACTACCGCCTGCCGGAGGGCGTTGGGGTGGCGGGATGGGTGGTGGAACAGCAGGAACCCAAGCTGGTGGAAAACACCAGCTACGACACTTCATTTTCCCCGGTGGTGGACCAATATACCGGCTTGAAAACTACTTCGCTGATCTGTATTCCTTTATCAGAGGGGGATCGAAAATTGGGTGCGATTGAGGCGGTGAACACCAGGAGCGGGTTGGCTTTTACAGAGTCTGACATGGAAGTGCTGCAGTTGGTCGGCAGATTGGCTTCTCAGGCGATCGTGGAAGCAGAGAAAGCAGGCGGCGGATAAGGCTTGACAGGAACGCGCTTTCTTTAGATAATTGGGGTCGATCAAAAACCGCATAGACCACAAGCTTTGACAGAGGAAAGTAGGTTGGCGGAAACTGCCAGGGAGGCAGGGGCACAGACTGGAACCCCCGCTCAGCAGAATCCAACTGAAGTTCCCTCTCGAGCTGCTCAGGTGAATGAGCCAAAAGGCTTTACTAGTTTGAGACGCGGCCCGGGCGTTACCGAGGGAACCAATCGTGGGCATTACTGCTCGCCGTTGGCGAAGAGCGAATCACAAGAGATTAACTTGGGTGGTACCGCGGGAAGTCTATTAGATCCCGTCCCAATTGGGACGGGATATTTTTTTATGTAGGAGTATGGTTATGCTTGAACAATTGGAAAAAATTCGCAAAGATGGATTGGCAGCCCTGGAGCAGGTGGAAGACCAGGAAGCGATGCTGCAGTGGCGTGGGGTGCACCTGGGTAAAAAATCCCCATTGATGGATGTGTTTACCAAGATGCGCGACCTGACCAAAGAAGAGCGCCCGCTGGTGGGACAGGGCGCCAACAAGGTGCGCCAGGCTTTGGAAGCTGCTTTAGAAGCACGCCAGGCTGAACTGAAGCAGCAGGCTCTCCAGGCTTCGCTGCAAGGCGATGGGCTGGATGTGACCCTGCCTGGCCGGCCGATGCATACTGGCCGGCTGCATCCGGTCACCCAGACGATGCGCCGGATCAATGAGATCTTTGCAGAGATGGGCTTTCAGGTCTACCGCTCACGCGAAGTCGAGAGTGATGACTACAACTTCACTTTTCTGAATATGCCTCCCCATCACCCAGCGCGGGATATGTGGGATACGTTTTACACCAAAACTGATGGCGTGGTCCTGCGGACGCACACCTCTCCGGGGCAGATCCACGCGATGCGTGAGTTCCACCCCGAGCCGATCCGGGTAATTTTGCCGGGGATGGTCTACCGCTATGAGCAGGTCACCACCCGTTCAGAGATGCAGTTCACCCAGGTGGAAGGACTCGCGGTTGGTGAAGATATTACCTTTGGTGAGCTGAAGGGCACTTTGAGTGATTTTGCCCGGAGGTTGTTCAATGCCGACGTGCGCACCCGCTTCCGGGCGTCGCACTTCCCGTTCACCGAGCCCAGCGCAGAGATGGATGTGGAATGCTTCATCTGTGCCGGGAAGGGCTGCTCGGTGTGTAAGCACACCGGTTGGCTGGAGATCCTCGGCAGTGGGATGGTGCATCCCAATGTGCTGCGCTACGGCGGTTACGATCCGGAAAAGTATGCTGGTTTTGCCTTTGGGATGGGGCCGGAACGGATCACGATGCTGCTGCACCAGATCACGGATATCCGCAATTTTTGGCGGAATGACTTACGATTTTTGGAACAATTCTAGGACACGGAGCACTTAGCGATGAAAGTACCTATTTCTTGGTTGAAAGACTATGTAGACATTGACCAGATCCCGATTGAGGAACTGGCTCACAAACTGACCATGGCTGGGCTCGAGGTCGAAGAGATTCACTTCATCGGCCTGCAGCAACCTCCCGGCGACCGGCACGATTTCAAAGTGACCGGCTTTCCGTGGGACAGGGAAAAGCTGGTGGTCGGTGAGATCTTAGAAGTGATGCCGCACCCCGATGCAGACCGGCTGGTGCTCTGCCGCCTGAATGACGGTGAGATCGAGCACACCGTACTGACCGGTGCACCGAATTTGTATGAGTTCAAAGGCAAAGGTCCGCTGGACCCGCCGTTGAAATCTGCCTATGCCAAAGAAGGCGCACAGATCTATGATGGGCACAAGGAGGGGTTTGTGCTCACTAAACTGAAGCGCGCAAAAATCCGCGGCGTGGAATCCTACTCAATGATCTGCTCGGAGAAAGAGCTGGGCATTTCGGAGGAGAATGAAGGGATCATGCTGCTGGCGGAGGACGCCCCGACAGGAATGCCCCTGGCTGATTATCTTGGCGATGCGGTGATGGATATTGCGATCACGCCAAATATTGCCCGAAACGCTAATATCTTCGGGGTTGCGCGAGAGACAGCGGCGATCTTCAAGCTGGATTTGAAGGAGCCGGATTACTCGTTTTTGGCAGAAGGTGACAAGATTGAAGGACAGGCGGGGATCGAGATCCAAAACCCTGAACTGAACCCGCGTTTTGTGCTTGGTCTGATCAAAGATGTGGAGATCAAACCCAGCCCAGAGATCGTACAGCGCAGGCTGAGGATGATTGACCAGCGCCCAATCAACAATATCGTGGATGTGACCAACTATGTGATGTTCGACCTTGGTCAGCCGCTGCATGCCTTTGACTACGATAAGCTGCTGGAACGGGCTGGGGGGAAACCTCCGACGATCATTACCCGAACGGCGGAGGCTGGTGAGAAGCTGACCACCCTGGATGAAGAAGAACGCAAGCTGGAAGATTTCACCGTGCTGGTGTGTGATACTGCCGGTTCAACTTCGATCGCAGGGATCATGGGCGGCTTAGAAACAGAGGTTACCGAGAAATCGAAGAACGTGCTGCTCGAAGGCGCCAATTGGAACTACATCAACATCCGTAAGTCTTTAAATTACCTGCGGATGCATTCTGAGGCATCTTACCGTTTCTCGCGAGGGGTGCATCCTGCCCAGGCGGAGCGCGGGGTGCGGATGGGGTTGGAACTGATGCGAGAGTGGTCTGGCGGCGTGGTTTGTGAAGGCCTGGTTGACGCCTATCCGCTGAAGGCTGAAGACCCCGAGGTGGAGTTGACCTCTGCGGATGTGGGGCGCTGGCTGGGAATCGACTTGTCCGGCAAGGAAATCGCGGAGATATTGAATCGATTGGGTTTTACCACCAAGGTGAAAGCTGATAAGGTGACGGCAATTACCCCAGATCACCGGGTTGATGTTGATCACGATCCGATCAATGCCAAAGCAGATTTGATGGAAGAGGTTGCCCGGATCTATGGGTATGAGAATATACCTGAAGGACGGTTGAGAGATCAGCTCCCAAAGCAGCGCAATAATTCGCTGCTGGATTTTGAAGAGAATATCCGTGACCTGCTGGTACGGTACGGGATTCAAGAGACGATCACCTACCGGCTGACATCGCCGGAGCGAGAAGAGCGACGATTGCCGCCGGATGTAGAACCAGATGATTCACCCTACGTGGAGCTGCAAAACCCAATTGCGGTTGACCGCTATGCCCTGCGGAAGAGCTTGATGGCGAGTATGTTCGAGATTGTTGAGAGCAACGCCCGAATTAGTGATCGAATTGCGATTTTTGAGCTTGGAAATGTCTACCTCGCCTCAGAAGCGGGAGACCTGCCAGATGAGAAACTGCGGTTAGGGATCACCATGACAGGACCGCGTCAGGCTGCTGCCTGGCAGGGATCAGAAACGGGTGTAATGGATTTCTTCGATCTCAAGGGTGTTGTCGAAGGCTTGATGGACGGGCTGCATGTAAAAGGTGTACACTATAAACAACATAGTTACCCGATCTTCCACCCCGGCAAATGTGCCAGTATCGAGGTTGATGGCGTGCAAGTTGGCGTGATTGGCGAGGTCAGCCCGGTGGTGCATGCGCAGTACGCATTCTCCGAAGCGCCGGTGTTGGCTGCCTTTTTCTACCTGAACAAACTCTTCGAGGTTACCCCGATGCTGCACGATGTCTCCACGGTATCGACTTACCCGCCGGTGTTGGAAGACATCGCCCTGGTCGTGGATGCAGACCTTCCCGCGGCGCAGGTGGAAGCGATGATTGCCCAAACTGGCGGCAAAGCTCTGACCAAGGTGAGCCTGTTCGACGTTTATCAGGGTGAGCAGATTGGGAAGGGTAAAAAGAGCCTGGCGTACAGCCTGACTTACCAGGCAGAAGATCGTACTTTAACCGATAAAGAGGTTGCCAAGCTGCGCAAGAAGATCATTGGCCGCCTGGAACGTGAAATGGGCGCCCAACTGCGCTCGTAAATATTCAGCGAAGATCAATGCACCAAGAGGAGTTATCATGGAAGATAAAAAACAGGTTGGCTTGATTGTTACCGCAGTCAGCGCAGTGCTGTGCGGCTGCCCGGGGTTGTGCATCCTGGTATTTGGTGCATTGGCTGTGTATGGTGGTAGTATGCCAGATTTCACAGGGGAATCACCTGATATGGCTATCGGAGGGGGGATTATGATGATCTGCCTTGGCCTGATCCTGGCGGTCATCCCTGTTGGCGCAGGTATATTTACTTACCTGCAGTCTAAGAAAGAAACTGCTGTTGAAGAAATTGTGGAGATTGAAGAAATTCCTCCCGCGATATAACGGCAGGATTAGTTTACTGGTTGCACGGATAAACTGAGATGAAGAAAACAATAATCCTATTTGTTTTGGCTGTGCTTTTTTGCGGAGCTCTTTTTGCCGGGAATATTTTCCCAGTTTTCGCCCAGGTGGTTGAGGAAGAGCCTGGAGAAATTGATAACATTGAAATTATTCCCGAGGAGATCAATCTTGAAAAAGGCAGCGGCCAGCAGTTCCATGCGCATGCCTATGATGCGGAAGGAAACCAGGTTGATTTTAAAGTGGTCTGGGCGACAACAGGCGGGACGATTACCCAGGAAGGCTTCTATGCTGCCAGTCAGGGTGGCTGTCATCAGGTTTTCGCAATTGACGAAGCAAGCGGGATCACCGGTGAAGCATCTGTGGTGGTCACCTGCGGCGACGAGGGCGAGACCTGTCTGGTGGTAATCCCCGGCAGGACGACAGTGCATCTCGGTGAGCAGATTAAGTTTTCGGTATTCGAAAAAACAGGCACCGGGGTTGGGGAAGAAGTTAGCTGCAGATGGTATGCCTCCGGGGGGGAGATCGCCAGCGATGGATTGTACACCGCGGAGAAGTTAGGCAGCTACTCGGTCACTGCGGTGGACCTGGAGACTGGAAAGATGGGCTCTGCTCATATTGTGGTTGAAGAGCATCACCTGCTGCCCTGGTGGGCGTTCACCATGATGGGTAGCGAGTGGTTCTGGGTGATGGGAGTGCTGGTGGGGTTAGTCGCCGGGTTGGTGGTGTATCTTTACCGGCGGGAAAAAACTTCACCCATAACTTAGCACCATATAATTTAAAAGAAAAAAGACCGGTCTGGAGAGTGAAATCAGACCGGTCTTTTTTTTTACAAAGGAGTAATCTCAGTTTTGGCTACTCGTCCGAGGGGTCGTTCTGCAAGATGGCTTCGATGCTTTCTAAAACATCCTCGGTAAGTTTGACAACCGCCTCGCGGGCGGCGAGGTTCTCTTCCAGCTGGGAGAGCTTTGTAGCGCCGGTGATCACGCTGCTGATCTCTTTGCGGCGCAGCAGCCAGGCAATTGCCAGCTGTGCGGTGCTGAGACCGAGGTCATCGGCGATGCTCTGCAGCAGCTTGACTTTGGTGATCTTATCCTGGGTGATGTCCTTCTGTATCCAGGACATGCTCTCCATTGCGGCCCGGCTTCCCTTGGGGATGCCGTCGTTATACTTGCCGGTGAGAATCCCGGAGGCTAATGGGCTCCAGGTAGTTAACCCGATCCCGTAAGGCTCAACCAGCATCGACAATTCTGCTTCCACGCGGTGGCGGTGGAACATATGGTACTGCGGTTGTTCCATGGTTGGGGGGATCAAGTTGTTCTGGCGGGCAATCCCGAAAGCTTCAGCGATCTGGGGGGCGCGCCACTCAGAAGTACCCCAATAGAGCACCTTGCCTTGCTGGATGAGCATGTTCATCGTGAAGACGACCTCTTCGATCGGGGTATCTGGATCAAAACGGTGGCAGAAATACAGGTCGACATACTCAGTACCGAGCCGTTTGAGAGAGGCATCAATGGACTCGGTGAGGTGCTTGCGAGAGAGGCCGCGCCCATTTGGGCCTTCCATGGTCGGCCAGAAAACCTTACTTGAAATTACCAGCTGTTCTCTGGGGAGGTCTTTAATCGCTTTGCCCATGGCAATTTCAGCCTGCCCGCGGGCATAGATGTCTGCGTTGTCAAAGAAATTGACTCCCTGGTCAAATGCCGCCTGGATTAAACTTTTGGAGGTTTTTTCGTCGATCTGGGATCCCATGGTTACCCAGGCACCTAAGGAAATTTCGCTAACCTTCAGTCCAGAACGTCCTAATCTTCGGTAATGCATATGTGCTCCTTTTTGCAGATGGCTAGATGCCATATAATGATAAATTTGTATCCTAATGGTAGTTGGAAACAAACCAATAGTCAATAAGTATAGAAAAAATTGGTACAAATGCGCTGTGTCCAGGTTGCGGAAGGCTGATTGTTGACGGCTTAATCCCCAGATGGTAAGATGCCAACAATGAATACATTTGCCCAAAAACTTCTGATTGGGGTGAAGGCTGTGCGCCAGCTCGGTTGGCGCTACACCTGGATGTATGCCAGCTACCGTCTGCAGCTGCGTTTTGGTGTGCTGCGGTGGCGTACGCCAATTGGGAATGAGTCAGTAAAATGGGGCGAGGATTTCGATTTGAATCTCCCAGCTTTGCGCTTGCCTGAACGCGAGATACTTCAGGGGATTTTGAGGGACGCGTCTCAGCTGTTAATTTCCGAAGCCAATGAGATTACTGATGGAAGAGTACGACTGTTTGGTGGCGAAGCTGTTAAGCTGGATTTGGCTCCCGCCGGGAACCTTGAGCATTGGAGCAGGCATACAGGCTATCAACACAACGGGGTGGATATTAAATTTGTGTGGGAACCGGGGAGGTTTGGTTGGGCAGCGAAACTGGCCCGCGCTTATTATCTGACCAAAGAGGACAAATATGCCAGGTTTTTCTGGAGGGCAATTGAGGAGTTTGCTCAAGCCAACCCGCCGAATATTGGACCGCATTGGGCTTCGGCGCAGGAGGTTGGACTGCGGTTGATTTCCATTGTGTTTGCAGCCGGGATTTTCCAGGAATCGAATGAGAGCACCAAAGAGCGCATGCAGCAACTGGCCGTCATGTTGGCTGACCATGCTGCCCGGATCCCCCCGACATTGGGCTATGCTCGCGCTCAAAATAACAATCACCTGCTCACCGAAGCTGCCGCTTTGTACACCGCTGCAGTAGTACTGCCTGAACATCCAAAGGCGACAAGATGGCGTAAGCTTGGCTGGCGTTGGCTGCATACCGGCCTGGATACTCAAATCACTACTGATGGGGTCTACACCCAGCACAGTACCAATTATCATCGTTTGATGCTGCAGACCGCTCTATGGGTTAATCAGCTGGCGAGGGAGCAAGGGGAGGATTTCCCGGAGAGCAGTAAATTAAAATTGGCTGCCTCTACGCAATGGCTGTTCAGCTTGTTGGATTTGGATAGTGGAAGTGTACCGAACTTGGGCAGCAATGACGGCGCTTATATTCTGCCGCTGACCGTGTGTGATTTTGGCGATTTCCGCCCCGTGATCCAGGCTGCGGGGAGGGCTTTTATTGGATCAGACTTGCTGTCCGCCGGTCAGGGGGATGAGATGGCCAGCTGGTTGGCTCCTGAATTAAATGAACAACTGGAAGTTGAAATTAATCAACCGCTTCGCCTGCAATCAGGCCACAGCTGGGCGTATCTGCGGGCGGAGAGCTTCTCCTCCCGCCCCAGCCATGCAGATCAGCTGCACTTCGATTTGTGGTGGCGGGGGATTAATCTTGTGATTGATGGCGGCACGTTTCAATATAACGCTGATCCCCCCTGGCAGAATGCCCTGGATTTGAGCAGCCTGCACAACACACTGACTGTGGATGGCTTAGAGCAAATGAGAAAAACGGGGCAGTTCCTCTGGTTAGATTGGGCGCAAGCAGAGGTCATCGGGGTCGCGAGAGAAGAGTATGATCGGATTAATTGGGCGACAGCCCAGCACTACGGCTACCGCCAGCATGGGGTTTGCCACCAGCGCGAGGTCTCTTGTGAGGGGAATCAATGGCAGGTTCGTGATGATATCTTACCGATTGATAGGACCCTGCCAAACGAAGGTAAAGTCCGGGTGCGGCTGCACTGGCTGATCCGGGATGGGGATTGGGCGCTTACCGACACAGCACTGAGCATAAGATATCCCCAAGGCAAGGTGGCAGTTGGTGTGGATAATCCGGATTATGCGTTGGATGTCAGCCTGGCGCGGGGCGGAGAGCAGTTAGCTGGGATTGAAACCATCGAGCCAACCCGCGGCTGGACCTCGCCAACCTACGGAGTAAAATACCCGGCGCTCTCGTTCGCGGTCAGCGCAGAAGTAAAACTACCGACCACTTTTATCACCACCTGGCGGGTGCCCGATTAAGCAGAGTACAATAAACGTATGCATATCTTACTGATCCATCAAGCTTTTGCCGCTCTGGATGAGCCGGGCGGAACCCGCCATCACGAGCTGGCGATCTATCTCGCTGAGAGCGGCCATAAAGTCACTATTATTGCCAGCCCGCTGAGCTACCTGACTGGTGATTCAGGGGGTAGGGGGATGCGCTGGGTGGAGGAGCAATCCGGGGGCGAGGGGATTACGATTCTGCGGGTGTACACCTATCAGGCGCTGCACCGCAGTTTTTTCCACAGAGTGATCAGCTTCTTGAGCTTTATGTTCTCCAGTTTCTGGATCGGACTGTCGGTTAAAAATGTTGATCTAGTCTGGGGTACTTCGCCCCCGATCTTCCAGGGGCTGACTGCCTGGGCATTGGCCCGCTTGAAGCGGGCTCGCTTCTTATTTGAGGTGCGAGATTTGTGGCCTGCGTTTGCGGTTGCTGTAGGTGTGCTGACCAACCCGGGGTTAATCAGGATTTCGGAATGGCTGGAGCGTTTCCTGTACCGCCGGGCAGACCAAATGATGATCAATTCCCCCGGTTTTCGGAAGCATATTGAGTCCAGGGGAGGTAAACAGATCGCTTTGATTCCGAATGGGGCTGATGGAGCGATGTTTGCGCCTGACAGTAAAGGGGCCCAATTCCGTTCAGCGCATGGATTGGAAGGAAAATTCGTGGCTTTGTATGCCGGGGCCCACGGGATGTCCAACGACCTGGATGTGCTCTTGGATGCGGCGAAATTGCTTGATGATTTTCCTGAGGTAGTAATTGTGCTGCTCGGCGCGGGCAAGGAAAAAGCAAGATTGCAGTCGCGGGCAGAAGAACTGGGGCTGACCAACCTGAGGTTCATTCCACCGGTGCCAAAGGATGAAATGAACGAAGGATTGGCGGCGGCTGATGTATGTATTGCGATTCTAAAACCGATCGAAATGTATAAGACAGTCTATCCCAACAAAGTATTTGACTATATGGCAGCAGGCAGGCCAACTTTGCTGGCGATTGATGGTGTGATCCGTGAGGTGGTGGAAACTGCGAGGGCAGGTATTTTTGTGCCCCCCGGTAGTCCCCAGGCGCTGGCAGATGGTCTCCGGGAATTGGCGGCTAATCCTGATCAAACTTTCCAGATGGGTGCGAACGGCCGAGAATATCTGCTGGAACATTTTGACCGTCCCAAGGTTGCTGCAGACTTGATTGAACTGCTGGAAAACCTCGATTCCCAACGTTTCTAAAAAATTTTCTGATTTAGATTTTGTTTTCAACTCCATTTTGCCGAGCAAAATTCACAGCATTTTATGGGGAATGGAAGCAAGCTAAGTAAGGTATAATTTTTCCATGGCACGTAAAGTTCGTCCTGAAGAGCTAAGTGAAAAAGAATTACGCCGTTTATTGATCGAAAAGAAAAGGCAGACTCGTGAAAAGCGACTGGAGGCCTTCCGGATTAGCGGTCGAATCTTGGATGTTGCCCCTTTACCAGACCGGCAGCGCTCTGCTTTGTTTGAGGATTTTGTGGATGAAGAGGGCTATCAAGAATCGAGCGTAGAAGATATTCAACAAGAAAAAAAGAAGCGGAAATTCGACCGGCTGCTGCTCACCATTGAAATTGTGGCAATCTTTGGTTTAGTATATGTGCTGTTTAATGGGGTTACGATCATCCAGGACCTCAACCAGCAGGTGTCGGAGGCATTGGTGCAGTCGCCCTTCACGCCAACTCCGTTGATCCAGGCAGTGGTGCTTCCCTCGGGGCATACACCTCCAACCACTGAAGGCGGTGCTTCGTTCAATGAAGCCGAAATCCCAGAGCACTTGAGGCCGCTGCATCAGTCCTTTGCCAGTGCGCCAGCTCCACCACGCAGTCTTGAAGGAGCAATCCAGATCGAGATCCCTGCGATTGGTGTGGATGCCCCGATCGTGGTTGGCGATGGTTGGGAGCAGTTAAAGCAGGGGGTTGGGCAGCATATCGGTTCAAGCAACCCGGGACAACCCGGTAACCTGGTGCTTTCAGCGCACAATGATATTTTTGGGCAGATTTTCCGAGACCTGGATCAGCTTGAGGTCGGGGATGAGATCATCATTTATACCAATGTGCGGGCGTATACATTTGTGATTGACCAGCAAACCCTGATTGTTGAGCCGACTTTTGTCCAGGTGATGGACCCGACACCAACTTCCACGATCACCTTGATTTCCTGCTATCCCTATCTGGTTGATAATAAACGAATTGTGGTTAAAGCCAGCATCGTTGAGTAATCCAGAGGAAAGATTGATGAAAGGCAAGTTAAACTTTCCTGAATGGAAAAACTGGCTGATTGTACTCATTTTTATGGGGGTGTTTATTTTTCCCAGAGTTTTCAGCTTAGGAACCTACGCTACTGCAGATGAGCCAGCTTACTTACGCAGTTCTGGGTCTTTTTACTACTTATTAAAAGAAGGCCGTTTCGCAGAGACGGACCTGATCATTCATCCCGGGGTGATAAACCTATGGGCCGGGGCGTTGGGATATTACACTACCCTTCCCGAGTACGCAGAGCACCCTTTAGCACAATACCCCATCAGCGACCTGCATTTCAGGCAGATCATTGAGCGCTCTGGACATGTTCAAATGGAACTGCTGGCAATCAGCCGAGCAATGACTGTTTTAATCCAGGCGCTGATCCTTGGAGCGGCTTTGTTTTACGGGCTGAGGGTGCTGGGCCGCTGGCCAGCAGTCATCGGATTCTCGCTGATTTGCTTCGACCCGTTTTATTTTGCAAACTCGCGAATACTGCAGCCAGATGGAATTTTAGCGGCAAGTATCTTGCTGTCGGTTTTAGCGTATCTGGATTATTTGAAAACCGGGAAACGGAGCAGCCTGCTGGTCTCAGGGGCTGCGGCCGGGCTGGGTTGGTTGAGCAAGCTGGTAGGGATTGTGTTAGGACCAATGATCCTGGGGGTTGGGGGGTATGCCTGGTGGCGCAATCATCGCGGCGATCGGCGAAAGGCATTTGTCCTCTTCCGTGATCTGGCGCTTTGGCTGGTAATTGCGCTGATCGTATTTGCGGCACTCTGGCCGGTAATGTGGGTGGAGCCAATCACCACCCTGGTTGCTAACTTCAAGCAAACCTTTCTGTTGAGCAGTGAAGTCAATTCCCCGATGTTCTTCAACGGCAGGCTTAACCAGGAAGGCGAGTTCGGGCTGGGATATTTTTACTATTATTTGGTAGCGATCTATAACTACACCACGCCGCTGATATTGTTCGGTTTGGGCCTGTTGGGGGTTTTCTGGCGGGGAAGGAAAGCATCCGAGCAAGAGAAACTTTCTTTTGCTGCAGTTGGTTTGTCCATTGTTCTGCTGATATTTTTAACGGTGATGACTTTCAGCAGCAAAAAAGCTGAACGTTATGTAGTAACTGCCTTTATCCTGTTGGATTTACTGGCCGGGGTTGGGTATTGGTTCCTGGTAAATAAGGTTCTGACAGCCTATCCAAGGGTCCGTAGTTGGGCGGCAGCAGGGGGGATGGTGGTGATCATTGGGCTGCAGGCTTTGTTGGTGTTGAATACAGCCCCTTATTATCACAGCTACTTCAACCCGATGCGGGGCAGCTCGGAAAGATTCTCACAGCAATTTCAGGTTGGCTGGGGAGAGGGCTTAGACGAAGCAGCGAGATATTTGAACGAGCAGGAGGGGATCAAAGGAAAAACCGTGTTTACCTGGTATTCAGCTACCTTTGATTTGTTTTACAATCAGCGCTCGATTGAGTTTCATATCCCACCGACATTGCTGGATGTTCAATTTGAAGAAATTATGACAGGGGATTACGCCATTGTTTACATCTCACAGTGGCAGCGTCAGCCAGAGACAAAGTTAATTCAGTTTTTGATTGACAAAGAGCCGGAATATACTGTGAATATCAATGGGTTTGAGTACGTGAAGGTCTACAATTTGAATACACTTCGAGCTGAACCAGGGGATTAATAACAGGCTGAGCGTGCGCTAGTGCTTGCAGTTCTGCAGTTATTGTAACTGTTTTCGCCAATACACCCACAAAAAGTTAAATGCAACGAAAATTACAAGGATTACCCAGGCAAACCAGGGTCGACCTTGCGCGCCTTCAATCACGGAGAGCGAGATCCCGAAAACGGCGCTCAATGACCAGATAATCTTAAGGTTGAGCATAC
>JBDLJU010000055.1:0-15015 GCA_039714215.1 Chloroflexota bacterium
ATAAGCAACCAGCTTCTTGACATCTGACTGCCAGTAGGAGACCGCCGCGCCGTAGATGATCCCGATTACCGCCAGCAGGGCAATCAGCCAGGCATACTCCCTGGCCGCGTCCGGGAACATGGGGATGTTGAAGCGCAGGAAACCGTAGGTGCCCATCTTCAGCAAGACACCAGCCAGGATGACTGAGCCAGCGGTGGGCGCCTGCACGTGTGCGTCAGGCAGCCAGGAATGCAGCGGCCACATCGGCACTTTGATTGCAAAGGCGGCGGCAAAAGCGAAGAACAGCCAGACCTGGATGTTCCCAGGGATACCCCCCTTTGCGATCAGGTCGGGGACCGAGAAGGTGCCCTGCACGTTGCCCAGCCACAAAATTGCCAGGAGCATCAAGATCGAGCCGGCCATGGTGTAGAGGAAGAACTTGATCGCGGCATACATGCGCTGTCCGCCGCCCCAGATGCCGATCAGGAAATACATCGGCACCAGGGTGAACTCCCAGAACACGTAGAACAGGAACAGGTCCTGCGCCAGGAAAACGCCCAGCATGCCGACTTCGAGCAGCAGGAAGAAGAGCATGAAATCCCGCACCCGGTCTTCAACCGCACTCCAGGTGGAGAGGATCGAGATTGGGGTGAGGAAGGTGGTCAGGAGCACCAGCAGGATGCTCAAACCGTCGATACCCATGGCGTATTCAATCGTGAAATTGCCGAAGGAGATCCATGGTTCCCTAATCTCCATCTGCAGCGCGGGGTCTGCGGCATCGAAGATGGTCAGCACCCAGATCGAGATGCCGAAGGTGACCAGCGAAGCCAGCAGCGCCACCCAGCGGGCAAGGTTCTTCTTTTCATTCTTGATGAACAGCAAGATGAGCACGCCCACCAGGGGGAAGAAGGTTACTAAATTAAGCGGTTCTTTAATAAATTCCATCGCTATCCTCTTTATCGTTTAATTACCGGCTAGCTAATCACCAGGTAGCCTAGTATCGCCACTACACCCAAAAAGACAGCCAGGGCATAGTTGCGCACAAATCCAGTTTGCAGCTTGCTTAGTAAACCAGCAGAGCTTTGGGCTCCATCAGCAAGCAAATGTGAGACTTTGTCAATCACTCCCAGGTCGAACGGTACGGCCAGGAATTTGGCAATCCGTTGGAAGTTGTCGCGGATGCCTTTCTCGTGGAACCAATCATGCCAAATCTTCCAATCTAACGTAATGGAGAAGAATTTGGCCAGCATGCGGTAGGGTTTGAGCAAGAACAATTCATATATCTCATCCACCCACCATTTGTTGTGCATCCCTTTGAAAAGAAGGCCAAGTTTTTCGAGCGGGTCGGGGTCTCCGGCTTTGAGCGGCTTGCGCCCGTATAAGAACCAGGAGATCAAGATCGCAATCAGGCCGATCACGGTTGATTGAATCGCCACGCCCCAATCGAAATCAAGCACATGGAGCTCATGGCCGGTGGAAGCTTCCAGCGTGTAGCCCAACCAGTGACCGAACTGATGGGCACCCGGGAAGTTCATGAAACCGCCAAAGGTGGCCAGCAGGGCCAGCACAACCAGAGGTACGATCACCGTCCAGGGGCTTTCTTTGGCGACTTCAGCAGCATGGTGGCGGGGAGTGCCGAAGAACACCATCCAGATCTGGCGCCCCATGTAGAAGGCGGTCAAGAAAGCGGCAATCACCAGCAAAATGTAGACTGCCGGGGCAGCCTCAAAGTGGCTGGCGTCCAGCAGAATTTCGTCTTTGGAAAAGAACCCGGCAAAAACTGGGATCCCAGCGAGAGCCAGAGTGCCAGCAATGTAGGTCCAGAAGGTCCAGGGGATCTTTTTGCGCAGGCCGCCCATATTGCGCATGTCCTGCGGGTCGAAGACTTCGTGATGGCCATCATCGTGACCGTGATCGTCATGCCCGCCGCCATCTTCTTCAAGGGGATGGTGGCCGCGCTCCACCGCGAGGATCACCGAACCAGCGCCAAGGAACAAGAGCGCTTTGAAAAAGGCGTGGGTGACCAGGTGGAACATCCCGGCGACATAAGCGCCCATCCCGACAGCGGCAACCATGAAACCAAGCTGGCTGACGGTGGAATAGGCGAGAACTTTCTTAATATCATACTGCCCAACCGCAATCGTAGCGGCAAACAGGGCGGTGATCGCACCAACGAGGGCAACCATCACATGCACGTTTTCAACGGCGTTGAAGATCGGGGCCGAGCGGGTGATCAGGTAGACACCGGAGGTGACCATCGTGGCAGCATGGATCAAAGCCGAGACCGGTGTTGGGCCAGCCATCGCATCGGGCAGCCAGACATACAGCGGGATCTGGGCTGATTTTCCAGTGACACCGAGGAGCATAAAGCCGGTGATCCACCAGATCAGGCTCTCAGGGCCATGGTAATGCTGCACCTGCTTAAAGACTCCATCAAAAGCCAACGTGCCAAACTTCCAGAAGGTGAGGAACATGGCCATCAAGAAACCGAAGTCACCGATGCGGTTGGCAATAAAGGCTTTCTTGCCAGCAGTCGAGTTCTGGGTGCCATCGGTGGCATCCGGGTTCTTGGTGAACCAGAAGCCGATCAGCAGGTAGGAACACAAACCGACGCCCTCCCAGCCGACGAAGAGCATCAGGTAGCTGTTGCCGCTGACCAGGATCATCATCGCAGCAATGAATAAGTTCAGGTAAATAAAGAAACGGGCGTAGGCTTTGGGATCTTCCTTGTACTGCACATCGAAGTGCATGTAACCCACCGCGTAGAGGTGGATCAGGGTGCCAACGCCGGAAACGACCAGCATCATCGTCACGGAAAGGGTGTCCACCCGGAACTCCCAGGGTACGCTGAAGTCACCGATGGTGATCCAGTCAGCCAGCGGCTTGATGTACTCCTGGCCGTGGGCCTGCTGCAAAGAAATGAACAGCAACACGGATACCACAAACGACCCGAGAGCCGCGCCGACTGCGCTGATCGCCACCCCGGTTTCCCCCCATTTTCGGCCGAAGATGATGTTCAGCACCAGGCCGATCACCGGGAAGAACACGATCCAGGGGACCAGTTCAAAAAATCCAGTAGAAGTTGTTTCACTCAATAGCATTTATAAACTCCTCGGCTGCAGGGCCTAGCCCTTCAGCTTACTGGCCTCATCAATGTTGATTGTCGCTTTAGAGCGGAACACGGCGACAATCAAGGCCAACCCCACGGCCACCTCTGCGGCGGCGACGGTCATCACGAAAAAGACAAATATCTGACCACTCAGCTCGCCAAAGGTGCGGGCGAAAGCGACGAACAGCAGATTGGCCGAGTTGAGCATCAGCTCGACCGACATGAAGATCACAATGGCGTTGCGGCGGGTGAGGACACCCAGGGCGCCGATGGTGAACAAAATAGCGGACAAAGTGACATAATACGATACCGGGATCATTTCGCCTCCTCTGCCTTGCCGGCCTTGTTTGAATTGCGGCGGGCAATGATCACCGCCCCAACCAAGGCAGCCAGCAACAGGAATGCGGTGATCTCGAAGGGCAGCAGGTACTCGTTGAACAAGACCTTGCCAATCTCTGCAGGTTCGCCATAGGTTGACCCAGATTCGGGCATATTGCCAAAAACCTGATCACGGCCAAAGATGACCACACCAGCTTCGACGAGCAGCAGCCCTCCTAAGACAATCGCCGTTGGGCGCTGCCAATCAAAGCTTGTGCGTTTGCCAAGCTCCTCTGCCCCGAGGAGCATGATCACGAACAAGAAGAGCACCATGATCGCCCCGGCGTAAACGGTCACCTGGGTCATGGCGATGAAGGGCGCACCGAGGGTGAGATAAAACACGGCGATGGTGGCAAAATTGAGGATCAGGAAGAGGGCGGAGTAAACTGCATTCTTACTCAGCAGCATGCCCAATGCCGACCCGACCGCCACCGCGGCCAAAATGAAAAACACGATCAAATTAGCATCCATAAATCGATCCAATCGTCCTAGTCTGGGTTCAGCATGTCCGGGATCGAGCGGGAAAAAGCGCCCGGTGCCACTTTCTGCGGCGTGGGCTTCCCGTCGGCGGGGACATCGTCCAGTAATTGTTCGCGCGTGATAATTGCATCTGCGCGGTTGGTATAAGCAAGCTCATAATCATGCCCCAGTTCAATAGCCTGGGTGGGGCAGGCGTCTTCACAAAAGCCACAGAAAATGCAGCGCAGCAAGTTAATCTCATAGGTGCTGGAATAACGCTCACCGGGGGAAAAGCGGACCTCATCGGTATTCTCGGAAGCTTCCACAAAAATCGCGTCTGCCGGGCAGGCGGCGGCGCACAAGGCACAGCCGATGCATTTTTCTAAGCCGTTGTCATAACGGCGCAGGTGGTGGCGGCCTCGAAAACGGGGAGGAAGCTCAAAGCGTTCTTCCGGGTACTGCATGGTAACCGGCTTTTCAAACGCTGATTTGAATGTGATCCACATCCCTTGGAGTATCGGTAACGGGTTGTACATAAATAATCTCCTTCTCTCTACCTATACTGCGGGAAAGAAGTAAAAAGTCAGCACGGCGACGAGGAACACATTGAAGAGCGCCAGCGGGAGCAGCACCTTCCAGCCAAATGCCATCAGCCGGTCATAGCGGAAGCGGGGCAGCGTGGCGCGCACCCAAATCATGATCCCGAGAACAATGAAGATCTTGAGGAAGTAGTAGAGCGGTCCGAGCCAATCTCCATCGAAAGTGAACCAGCCAAATACGGAAATCTCGTTGATGCCTACCCCGGGGCCGGCAAAACCGCCCCAGAACAAAGTGATGAAAATTGCGGCAACAGCAACCATCTTGACGTACTCGCCCATGAAGAACAAGGCAAACTTCATCCCAGAGTACTCGGTGTGGTAACCGGCGACCAGTTCCTGCTCAGCCTCAGGCATATCGAAAGGCGCCCGGTTGATCTCGGCAACCATCGCAATAAAGAAGATCACCGCGCCCAAGAACTGTACCGCAGCCCAAGTCAATGGATGCGCATGCTGGAATTTTACAATATCGAACATGTTCATCGAGCCAGCCATGATCACCGGTCCCAGGAAAGCGAGGCCCAAAGAGAGCTCATAGCTGATCATCTGGGCAGTCGAACGCAGCCCACCGAGCATGGCGTACTTGTTGTTCGAAGACCAGCCGGCCAGCACTAAACCGTAGACAGAGATCGAGGTCACCGAAAGGATATAGAGAATCCCAACGTTGATGTTTGCCAGAGAAAGGTCCAGGTTTAAAGCTTCGATGGTTCCACCCCAGGGCAGCACGCCCATCACCACGATGGCGGGCACCATGGTGATCACCGGGGAAAGCATAAATGCAAGCTTGTAAGCATTGTCGGGGACCAGCTCTTCTTTAAAGATCAGTTTGATGCCGTCAGCAACGGGCTGGAGCAAACCCCAGGGACCAGCGCGGTTGGGGCCGATCCGCACCTGGATGCGGGCCAGAAAACGGCGCTCATAATAGGTTGTGTACGCAAATCCTGTCAATCCGAACAGAATGATGACCACACTTTTGAGTACCCATTCAAGTATCATGTGTATGTCCTTACTTAGCCTTCACAGTAATCGGCATGGGGGCAGTTACCGGCAGTCCGAGACTGCGCGGGACGAGCACAATGCCCTGTGGTAATTGTTGATCCAATTTAGCAGTCACTTCGGCTTTGACACCATTGACCTTGACAGTCAAATCAGCGCCCTCAACCACTTTAAGTTTCCCGGCATCTGCAGCGCTGAGCACCACGTAAGGCCCCGGCAATCGCGGCTGGAGCACTTCCGAGTAGCCCAGGGTATTGCCCTGATCGTAGAGAGCGGTGACCGGGACAGCCTGTAAGCGATCGGCTTTGGACTGCTCGGGGAAATTGACTGTGGAAATCTCCATAGCACTGCCCCGCTCAGCGGTGGTTTTCAGCTTGACGCCTAAACCCTGACGGTTCTCGTAAGAGGTGCCGCCGTAATACAGGTCATCACGTCCGATGATCGGCGATTGGTCATTGACTTCGGCGAGCGCCTGGTAATCGAGCTCGGCATAGTCTGCAAACTTGCCGACAATCCCGAGGAAGACCAGCGCGGCGGCTTCTTGTTCAAGTTCAAAGCCAACCGCTTCGGCAATTTCGGCGGTGATCAAATAGTCGGGTTTGGTTCCCTCGATTGGGGGCACCGCCGGGTAGAAGCGCTGCACACGGCGTTCAGCATTGGTGTAGCTGCCGTCACGCTCAGTGAATGCCTGGGCGGGTAAAACCACATCCGCCAACCGGGCGGTAGCCGTGAGGAACAACTCCTGCACAACCACAAATTCGGCTTTTTCAACCGCTGAAGCCAGGTTAGGATGATCTCCTGCCGGGTCAGCGGCGGTGATGTAAGCCAGTTTGGCTTTCTTGAGTTCGTCTGCCAGCTTAGCGCTGGGGCGTAATCCCATATCCCAGGCGCCCTGGGCATTGCCTTTGTCCCAGACAGCGAGCAAGCCGCTCTTGGGCTGACCGGCTTTGCCAGCAGCGACCAACAGGTTGGTGCAGGCCTGAGCCAACGCCTCAGATCCTCCCAGGCCGAGACCTTCACTGCCATAGATCACGACTGCGTTCTCAGCGGCTTCAAAAGCTTCTGCTGCTGCGGAAACAGCCCTGGATGAGGCTAATTTCTTTACTTCCTCAGGCAGCGCCGGCGCTTTGCCGGAGAGTTGCTTGAGGACTGCCATCACCAACGCCGCTTCCTGGCCGTACTCATAGCGCAGGGAGTGATCAGCATTAGCATCCAGCTTGGTCTCTCGCGGGTTGGCAACGATCAAAGTGGCGCCACGTTCGGCAGCCTGCTTGACTCGCAGCCAATACAGCGGGGCTTCTTCTTCGAGGTCGCTGGCCACCACGAGGATCGCAGTGCCCAGGCCCATCTTGCCAAAGTTGGCTTCAGAGCCGAGGCCAACCTGAGCAACCAGGTCACCGCCGGCCATATCTGAATACAAGCGAGCTTTGCCGTCAAGATGAGCAGCAAACTGGGCAAGATTGAACAAGTCTTCATTCGCCAGCCGTCCGCCTGCCAGGGCAACCACATCTGAACCAGCAGCCTTGGCTTTCTCGGCAACCAGGCTGAGCGCTTCTTCCCAGGAGGCAGGTTCAAGCTCGCCTTTCTTGCGAACCAGCGGCTTGGTCAAGCGGTCGTAGCTGCCGGAGAAGTGATAGCCAAACCTGCCTTTGTCGCAAATCCAGGTCTCATTGACCTGCTCATTCTGGCGGGGCATCACTCTTTTGACCACGAGATTGCCGCCTGATTTTGCCTCGCGGCGGGTGTTTAGCGTTAAATTGCATCCGACTGAGCACTGACTGCAGACCGAAGCGGCAGCGAGCATTTCCCACGGTCGAGCGCCGAAGCGGAAGTCCGCAGTGGTTAATGCGCCAACCGGGCAAATATCGGAGGTGTTTCCGGACCAGTAGGAGTCAAATCCCGGCTCAGAGTATGTGGTGATCTCCAGGTTGCGGCCGCGGTTGTAAAAGCCGATCACCGGGTCTGCGACAACTTCGTCCTGGAAGCGGACGCAGCGGGCACAGTGGATGCAGCGTTCGCGGTCAAGGAAGATCAAATCTCCAAGGGGGACATGTTTTTTATTATGTTTCTTTTCTTCAAAGCGGAAGCGGGTTTCGCCTGCGCCGTACTCGAGGGTCAGGTTCTGCAGGGGGCACTCTCCACCTTTGTCGCAGACCGGGCAGTCCAGCGGGTGAGAAGTGAGCAGGAACTCCAGGACATCCTGGCGGGCTTTCTGCACTTTCTCACTGTAACCAATCGCCACCATGCCCTCGCTGACCCGGGTGGTGCATCCGGTTTGCAGGGCACGACCGAACTGGATCTTTGGTGAGCCGTCTTCTTCGAATTCAGGCTCGCCAGTCTCGCGGCTGCGCACCGGGGTGCCGACATCTACCAGACAAACCCGGCACATCCCGACCGGTTCCAGTTTTGGATGGTGACAGAAAACAGGGATCTCGATCCCGGCTTGCTTGGCAGCATCGACCAGGTTCAGCCCTTCGGGTACCGATACCTCGATACCGTCAATCGTCAGGTTGACCATTTTTTCTTTTTCTTGAGTGTCTAACTTTTCTGCCATAATTAAACCTTGAAGTCTTCAGGGAAGCGTTCGATGGAAGAGACCACCGCCTCGGTAGAAAACTCACCGAGAGCGCAGAAACACTTACCTTTAATATTCGATGCGACATCATGGAGCAGCTCTACATCTTCGGAGCTGCCCTCGCCGGAGGCAATCCGCCTGGTGAGATTGAGCATCCAGAAGTTGCCTTCCCGGCAGGGAGTGCACTTGCCGCAGGATTCATGTTTGAAGAAATCGATTGTCTTGTTGACCAACCATTTCATATCCACGGTCTCATCAAGGATGATCACTGAAGCCGAGCCAAGATCAGCACCCAACGCAGGAACTGTTTCGTACGCCATCGGGGTATCAAGGGCCTCATCAGTGGCAATGATTACCCGGGAAGATGCCCCTGCGGACATGATCCCTTTGACCTGCCTGTCATCAATGATCCCACCGCCGTATTCGTAGATCAGCTCACGGTAGGTGGTGCCAAATGGTAGTTCATAGTTCCCTGGTTTCTTCACTCGTCCTGAGAGACTAAATACTTTTGTACCCGCGCTTTCCTCAGTTCCGAACGAGCGGTACCAGTCAGCGCCTTTCTCGACGATCAGAGCCACATTGGCCAATGTTTCCACATTGTTGACCACGGTGGGTTTACCGTATAAGCCAACTGCCGGCGGGAACGGCGGGCGCAGGCGGGGCTGTCCCAGGTTGCCTTCCAGTGATTCAAGCAGCGCGGTTTCCTCACCGCAAATGTATGCGCCCGCACCGAGGTGGGTGTAGATGTTGAGCGCATAATCGGTACCAAATAATTTTTCACCAAGCAGCCCGGCTTTCTTGAGCTTCTCGATGTGTTTGTCTAATTCGTGGGCCAACTGCCAGAACTCACCGCGGCAGTAAATATAAATCTCATTGGCTCCAATCGCAAAAGCGCTGATCATGATCCCTTCGAAAAACTGGAAGGGGTTCTTTTCCATAATCTCGCGGTCTTTGAAGGTACCTGGTTCGGACTCATCTGCATTTACGACCAGGTAGTGGGGCCAATTGTTGTCGTCAACAAATTTCCATTTGAGGCCGGTGGGGAAACCGGCGCCGCCGCGGCCGCGCAGGCCGGAGTTGTGGACAAGGTCCTTTAACTCCTGCGACTGCATCTTGGTGACCGCTTTCTCGAAGGTTTCAAAACCTCCCTGCTCACGGTAGACCTCCAGCTTGCCGATATCGGGGATGTCCCGGTGGCGCAGCAGGATGTGATGGCCGACTACTTTTTGTTTACCAGCCATACTACTTCTCCTCCTTACGCCAGTTCTCGATCAATTCCATGGTGGATTCGACCGTTTGGTCTTCATGGTAGGCGATCTCAGTTTCAGACTGCACCTGGAACATGGGAGCTTTGTCGCACCCGGCGAGGCACTTGACTTCTTCGATAGTCACCAGGCCGTCTTCGGTAGTCTCGCCAACCTGGATTCCCAGATTGCCGCATAAATTTTCGAGGAATTCCTCAGCGCCGCGCAGCGCGCAGGGCATATCGGTGCAGACCTGGATGCGGTACTTGCCAGCCTGCTCATCATGGTACAGCGTATAAAAGCCCACGATGGAAGCCACTTCAGTTGAGGTAATCCCAATAATTTCACCGATATCGGCCATATCCTGCTTGGTTACGAAACCACCCTCTCGTTGAGCGATATACAGCAATGGCATTACGGCTGAGCGCTTACGGTCTTCGGGATATTTCTCCAGGACCGCTTCAATATCTTTTGTGTATTTTTCTTGTAGGGCGTTCACCGGTCTGTATCTCCTAAAACAATATCCACGCTGCCAATGATGGCAACCAGGTCAGCGACATAATGACCGCGAGCCAACCATGAGAACAATTGAATATGATTAAATGATGGCGTGCGCCAGTATGCCCGGTAAGGTTTTGGGCCGCCATCACTTTCGAGGAAAAGACCCAACTCGCCGCGGGGGGATTCTACTTTCTGATAGACAGACCCTTTGGGGACATCGTAACCTTCAGTCCACAGCTTGAAGTGGTGAATCACCGCTTCCATGCTCTGTCCAAGTTCAGCTCTCGGCGGGGGCACAATTTTTCGGTTGTTGCTGCGCACAGGACCCATCGGCAGGCGGTCGAGCGCTTGTTCAATAATTTTCAGCGACTCCCGGAACTCCTGCATACGGCACATGTAACGAGCAAACACATCTCCATCCTCATGGACGGGGACCTCAAAATCGTACTGCTCGTAACCGGAATAGGGGTGCGCTTTGCGCAGGTCAAAATCCACACCGGAACCACGCAAGGTCGGCCCGCTGGCTCCCCAGGCAAGCGCTTCTTCCTTGCTCATTTTTCCAATCCCCTTGACGCGGTCAAGGAAAATCGGGTTCTTGGTGAGCAAACCTTCGTACTGTTCAATCCGCTTGGGGAAGTAGGCGATAAAATCGCGCACGGCTTCTTCAAACTCTACGGGCACGTCGCGCCACAATCCACCCGGGCGGAAATAGGTGGTCATCATCCGCTGACCAGAGCAGAGCTCCATGATACGCAAGATTATTTCACGCTCACGGAAGCAGAACAAGAAGACCGATTGGGCTGCCAGGTCTAATGCCTGGGTTGCCAACCAAATCAGGTGAGAGGCAATTCGCTGCAGCTCAGCAAAGATCACCCGGATGACTTGCGCACGTTCGGGCACATCTAAACCGGTCAACTTTTCAACTGCAAGGCAGTAGGCCAGGTTGTTGCCCATCGTATTGAGGTAATCCAACCGGTCGGTCATCACCTCAGCCTGGGCGAAAGTCTTGGCCTCAATGTTCTTTTCAATCCCGGTGTGCAGGAAGCCGACATCGGGAATGCAATTGATAATAATTTCCCCATCCAACTCAAGCAGTAATCGCAGCACGCCATGCGTACTGGGGTGCTGTGGCCCCATATTGAGCAGCAGGGTATCCCCTGTCAAGGCCTGGTCGGAAACCAGGTGCCTGAGTTCATCTAAGGTTACATCTACTTTTTCAAGCATCGTCATCGCGCTTCACCTTATTCCTTCGGGCTTGGTTTTCGCTTAGCGATTTCGTCATAGTTGAATGTGAACTGCACTTCTTCGTACCCGAGGGGGTAATCTTTGCGCAGCGGGTGTCCTTCCCAATCATAGGGCATCAGCAGCCGGCGCAGGTCAGGATGACCTTCGAATTGGATGCCAAACATGTCCCATGCTTCTCGTTCGTACCAGTTCACCCCAGGGTAGATCCCGGTAACCGAATCAACCAGCAGTTCGCTGCCATTCAGTTCCATGCGGACTTCCAGATAAATGTTTTGGGCAATTGAGCGAAACTGATAGATCAAGTGAAAACGAGGCTCTGTCTGCGGGTGATAATCCACAACAGAAAAGCCGGTCAGCGATTCAAAATCATGCTTGTCGCGCAATTCCTTGCACAGCTCGACGATCTTGCCGGATGGCACAATCACGCGGGCTTGCTCGAGGGAATCATCAAGCTGACCATCAAACTTCTTAGCCAGCTTTTGGGCAATTGATTTTAATTTTTTATCCATAGAAAAACCTCGGGCTATGCCCAGTCCTTCATCGTTTCGGTCTGAACTTTTTCATGGAGGGCCAGCACGCCGTGGATCAGCGCTTCGGGGCGTGGGGGGCAGCCGGCAACATACACATCCACCGGGACAATCTCATCAACGCCCTGCACGACTGCATAGTTGTTGAACACGCCGCCACAAGAGGCACAGTCACCCATGGCGATCACCCATTTGGGTTCCGGCATCTGGTCGTATAACCGGCGCAGCACCGGGGCCATCTTACGCGATACGCGCCCGGCCACGATCATCAAATCTGATTGCCGTGGACTGGCGCGCATCAGCTCCATCCCGAAGCGGCTCATGTCATAGTCCGAAGCTTCGGCCGCCATCATTTCAATCGCACAACAAGCCAAACCGAACAGCATTGGCCACATCGCCCGCGTCCGGCTCCAGTTAACTACGTCTTCAAGCTTATGGGTAACAAATCCCAAATTTCCGAGTTTTTGTTCTACTCCCATTCCAAAGCTCCCTTCTTCAAAGCGTAAATGAAGCCTACCAGTAAGATAAGAATGAATGCACCCATCTCAATCAGGCCAAACCAGCCTAATTCTCTAAAAACAACCGCCCAGGGGAACAGGAAGATGACTTCTACATCAAATAAGATGAAGAGGACTGCCACCAGGTAAAAGCGCACCGGCATTTGCCGGGTGCCGGGGCCGTAGGGCAGCATCCCAGATTCATAGGTTGATCCTTTTCGTTCAGTTGGGCGTTTGGGGCCGAACATGTGGCCGAGGCCCATGATCACAAACCCCAGAACAACAGTGATACCAATTAAAATCGCAATAGGGTAATAAGCTTCTATCATCGAACACCTATCTCTCTAAATGTTATTTATTTATGCGCACAGGCGCAAACTTTGTTAAGTTTATCACAAGCATTGGTCTCGGTCTAGATACATCAACAAATCGCTTAGTGATTTATTTCACAATGAATTTTACCACGGCTATTTGATAAAGATCAAGCAAATAATTGTGCAGTGATCAATAATATTTCTGGGTGAAAAAACCGCATCCAAACCTGATTTAACTATCCTTCATCCGGTTGGTTATTTCGTAAAGAAGTGACTGCATCAAAGGTCGCTTCCATCACACCAAAAATCTCATGGTAAGCGATCGGTGGAGGTCCACCAGCAGCAACTGCCTGAGCGAATGCCTGCCATTCTCCTGAATGACCTTTATCCTGGCGCAGTCTGCTGCGCTTCACCCGGCGCCTGCCGTTTGAGTAAGTTTCCAAACTGCGGAAATCATCCAATACCGCTGCCCGCCCACCACATGTCGCTTCAAAATACTCTTTGGGCTGGGCTTTATCACCATTCGCCAAATAACTGATCGTTCCAATTGAACCATCAGGATAGCGCAGCGTGATCAGTAAGTTATCTTCCTGGTAACGGCCAAGATCAGGCAAACCCTGCGCATCAACAGAGACAGGTAAATCGCCAACCAGCCAGGTGAGGAAGTCAATAAAGTGACAGCCCTCCCCCAACAAGCGCCCCCCTCCCTGAGCGAGATCATGCACCCAATGTTCCAGCGGGATATAACCAGCATTGACTCGATAATGAGCGATCATCGGCTCTTCTCGCTGATCAAGGAAAGATTTCATCTGGACAGCCAGAGGTGCAAAGCGGCGGTTGAAGCCGACCATCAGCAAGGGAGCGCCTGGTTTACCGACTTCATCAGAAATTTGAGCAAGCTCTTCTCTGGTCAGCGCCAAGGGTTTCTCACAAAAGATATGCTTGCCAGCCTGCAACCCAGCCAGGGTCTGTTGGGCATGTTGGTGATGCCGGGTGAGTACTGCAATTGTATTGACTCGGTCATCGGCAATCAGTTCTGAGGCATCACTTGTAGCAAAGGCAAAGTTATGCTTCCGGGCAGCGTGCTGCGCGCTCAAGCCAGAAGCTGAGGCAATCCCGACCAGCTCGGTCCCGTCGGTCTTCTTGATTGCGGGCAGCAGGGTAGCATTGGCAAAGTTCCCCGCTCCGAGCACTCCCAAACGCACCAAACCTTCAGGTTCTCCTTCAGAACGCGGGTAGCGAATCGTTTTCCCAGCAGTGGGGCTGTCCATCCCAGAGTCCTGATCATAGGTCAGCAGCACACCGAGGAAAGGTTCTTCCGTCTTCCCGGTAATCAACTGGTAGGCGTCCCCTGCCTGGTCAATTGAAAAACGGTGAGTGATCAGCGGCTCAAAATCCAGCTTGCCATCTGCAGCCAGGTTGATCACCGCACTGAGATTCCGTCCAGCAGTCCAGCGCACGAATCCGATTGGATAATCAATCCCGCCTTCTTCATGGACCGGGTCATAACGGCCTGGCCCATAAGAACGTGAGACGATAAAATTAATTTCTTTGTAAAAATAAGTGCGTCGAGGGATTTCAAGACCCACCGCGCCGACCGCCACAACCCGGCCACGGTCCCGGCAGATATTGCCTGCCAGCTCCACCGGATCATTCGAAGGCGTATCCGCACAAATCAAGACCAGGTCTGCACCGAATCCTTCAGTAAATGATTGAACTGCCTCCTCGGCAGGTTTCCGCAAAACCGCTTTTGCCCCGAGCTGTTCAGCCAGGGCAACTCGGCGAGGATCGAGATCGACACCAATCACGCGGCAGCCTGCTGCCAGGGCAATTTCAACGGAAAGCAAACCGAGCAGTCCCAGGCCAATTACAGCAACAGTCTCACCCACCTGCGGCTGACCGAGACGAAAGCCGTGCAGTGCTATTGAACCGAGGGTGCCAAATGCCCCTGCTTCAAAGCTGACCCAATCGGGGAGCGGGACAGCCAGGTTAACCGGCACAACAGCATATTCAGCATGCACTGCATAGCCGCCTCCCGCGCAAGCAACCCGCTGGCCAGCACGAAAATCGTGCACGCCCTCACCTACCGAAACGACTGTTCCGGCAGAAGAATATCCAAGCGGGGCCGGCTGATCGAGCTTATTAAAAGCAGCTTCCATCGTTGAAAGCACGCCCTCACGGCGAGCTTTATCGATCACCTGCTTGGCCAAATCGGGGCGGGAGCGCACCTTGCCAAGTAAAGATTTCTCGGCAAATTCCACCACCATCCGTTCAGTTCCAGCTGAGACCAATGAGGCCGCTGTCCGAATCAAAATCATCCCGGGCTGGGGTGTCGGAATCGGCACCTCAACCACCTGAGTTTCTCCATCACGCATACTTTGAAGCAGTTGTTTCATTTTGCCATCCGTAGTTTTTTTCTTGCCTGCATTCGTCCGGGCATAAAGTTGATTCTACCATGAGCAACCCAGATGCAATCCCAAGTTAACGATTAAAAATCTGAATTTCTGAGGTAATTACTTACGCAATCCTGACAGTTTTCTGTGGATACTTGCGAGCGCCCCATAGGATTGTTATAATCCATTTGAGGATACCAAC
>JBDLJU010000056.1:0-14949 GCA_039714215.1 Chloroflexota bacterium
GATAGCTCATCTCGCTGTAATCTTTTACTTCGCTGTTGCCCTCGACCAGTTCAAACTCCGGGTGTGCTTCCTTAGAGACCTTGAATGGCTCGCTGTTGAGATCAACAATACTGTAGCCGGCTGGCACATCCTGGATCGGGTCATCCTCAGTGAAGATCATCTCATCATCCCCGAATCCGCTGGGGAAACCCTGCTCGTCGTCTGGCGCCCAGATAATTAGATATCCCGCGGTGATTTCATAGTCTCGCTCAGCATCTGTAATCGTAGTGGTATGACCTGTCGACCAACCGGTACCTTCCCGCTCCTCAAGGAATGGTCCACCCCAAATATTCCCCCAAAAAGCGACCCCGAAGACCATCAATCCCTGGTCTTCATCGCTGTCCTGGTCGAGATCGACATAGGTGCCCTGGGGCTGGGTTGGCAGGGAGAGGCTGAAACCGAGGGTGTTTTCGTCAATTTCCCAAACTGGGCCAATTGCCTGCCCTTCCAGCGGGAAGATAAATTCCTTGTCCCGGGCAATGAAACCAGCCTGGTCTTCGAGCAGGATAAAAGGCTCAGCGGTGATATTGATGAAGAACGGGGAAGTAAATGGGATCGTCCCGCTGATCATCACTGGCTCATCCGGGTCAGAAGGAGAAGTGACGCTGTTCTCGTCCTCACTTGATCCTTCTGTATTCACATTGTTATTACTGTTATTTGTTGTCTGGTTGTGATTTTGTTCCGTGCCGAAATTTGCACAGGCTATTGATATTGCCAGCAGCAAGAAAACGATAAAAATGAGGCGAAAAATTTTAGACATGTCATGCTCCTTCAAAAATCTTTTTGGTCCGTTTGAGTATACCTGATGCCTGGAGAAAGGTCGAGGAAAGAGGTGTCTTAGTACCCTGGTGGGATCAATTTCAATAGAAAGATTAAAAATAGATTAAACTTTCGAATTTGTTAAGTTATTGGTGGGTTAGCGTAGGCTAAACGTAGGTTAAGCGTCAAGTAATTTTATTCACTTTCGATTATAGTTAAACCATAAGTAAAGGGCGAAAAACTCTTCTTCTCCTCCTTATCGAGAGCCGGATGGCGTGCCGGCTCTCAATATTTTTAAGGAGAATCTCTATCCTCCCAGCTCACGATATCGGAAGCAATCAGTGGTATGGTCATTGACCATCCCAACAGCCTGCATATGGGCATAACAAATCGTCGGACCAACAAACTTAAACCCCCGCTGTTTCAGGTCTTTGCTGAGTAATTCCGAAAGTGGTGTTTTCGCGGGGATTTGGTTCATCTTTTTCCACTGATTAATGATTGGTTTGTGGTCAATGAAAGCCCACATGTAGTTATCAAAACTGCCAAATTCCTCCTGCACTTTCAGAAATGCCTGTGCGTTGGTTACTGCAGAACGGACTTTCAGCTTGTTGCGGATAATCCCCGGATTGCTGAGCAGTTGATCAATTTTGGCCTGGTCGTAGTTGGCTACTTTTTCGGGGTCAAAATAATCGAAAGCCTCCCTGTAGTTTTCTCTTTTACGCAAGATTGTGATCCAGCTCAAACCAGCCTGAGCGCCCTCCAGGATGATAAATTCAAACAATTTTTGGTCGTCATGCACCGGTTTTCCCCATTCTTGATCGTGGTAGGCGATGTAGAGCGGATCGCTTCCTGCCCATTCGCAGCGGGTTGGCATTTGTCAGCCTCCAGTTGGTATCGGATCAGCTCATTATAGCGGGTTTCTCTGTGGTAAACCACTGATATAATTCTGGCGTGACTGAAACTGTACCCCCAACCACCGAATCATCTGCCGCCAATCAACAGATCGCCCGCGCAGCCAAAATTGTGATGCTCGGCTTTGTGCTCAGCAACCTCACCGGCCTGGTGCGCCAGGTGATGATTGCCAATATCTTTGGTACCGAAGGTGAGATCGACGCCTATTATGCCGCCCTTGGCCTGCCGGATATGCTCTTCGCATTGGTCGCCGGGGGTGCTTTGGCCTCAGCGTTTATTCCTACACTGACTGAGTTCTTAGAGCGGAATGACCGCGAGGGTGGTTGGAAGCTGACCTCCTCTATCGCCAATCTGGTAACCCTGGCAATGGTCGTTTTTGGGGTAGTGGTCTTTATTTTTGCGCTGCCGGTGGTTGAGATTGTTCTCGCGCCCGATTTTTCTCCTGCCCTGCAGCAGCTGACCGCCGATATGCTCCGCATTTTACTGCTGTCACCGATTTTGTTGGGGTTGAGCGGCCTGGTGACCGGCGTGCTGCAAGCCCACCAATCCTTTTTACTACCCAGCTTTTCTTCAACGTTATATTGGGTGGGGGTGATCATTGGCCTGCTGGTTTTCGTGCCCTCGATGGGGATTTATGGTCTCGCCTGGGGGACGATTTTAGGCACGGCGATGCATCTTGGGGTACAGATTCCCGGATTACTGAAACTGCCCAAACGCAAATATTCATTTTCTCTTGGGCTGGATATGCCCGCAGTGCGGCAGGTTGGGCGGCTGATTGCCCCGCGTTTGCTGGGAGCAGCGATTGTCCAGATCAATTTTTTAGTGAGCATTAACCTGGCGTCTGGGATGCTGGAAGGCAGTCTGACGGCATTTAAGAATGCCTATATGGTGATGACCATGCCGCAGGTGGTGATTGCTCAATCAATTTCTATTGCAGCATTACCAACATTTTCAGCACAAATTGCAAGGGGTGAGCGCGAGGGGATGCGCAGTTCGCTGGCATCCAGCCTGCGCAGCATCCTGCTGCTCTCAATTCCAGCGATGGTGGGATTGATCCTGCTGCGTACCCCGGTGATCTCAATGCTGTTTGAACGCGGCGCGTTTGATCAGCGCTCAGTGACGCTGACTGCCTGGGCATTGCTGTGGTATTCCGCCGGTTTGGTGAGCCACTCGGTGCTCGAAATTATCGTGCGTGCCTTTTATGCGATGCAGGATACCCGCACACCGGTAATCATCGGGGTCGGGGCAATGAGCCTGAATGTGGTATTTAGTCTAACCCTGCCTGGCTTATTTGAGCGGATCGGCTGGCTGCCGCACGGCGGCCTGGCATTGGCAAACACACTGGCAACCACGATAGAGGTGATCATCTTGCTGTACTTGATGCGCATACGCCTCGATGGCCTGGAAGGACGCTATTTGCTATCTGGAATTTGGAAATCGGTGTTGGCAGCGGGGGGGATGTCTGCGCTGGTGGTATCGTGGCTGGGATACTCTGCGGGGTATTCGGTCTGGTTGGTGGGAATCGCTGGGATCTTGCTGGGTGGGGCCGCCTATGCGGTCATCTTGCTGCTGCTGCGCGTCGAAGAGACTGCTGCAGTTATTAATTTGGCACGCCGAATGGGGAAAAGAATCTTTCCTTGAGGGCGGCTGCTTAATTTATTTTCTTAGCAGCTTACATCAAACCTTCCCAATTAATTCACAATATTTTCACACCCCTGAAGGATAATTTTGGGGGACGGTGAAAAGCATTCCCCAAGGGAAAATTTCTTGCAAAAATGTTAACACTGATCTTACTAAGCCCCATGAATAGTCATGGTAATATTCTGGAGATTAGTTAGTCTAACTAAATAAATCTGTAGGAAAAAATTGATGGGCACTACCGAAGGTAATTTACTCACAGAAGGAAACCCTGAATCACGATTAATGCTGTTAATGCAGCGGCTTTGGCGGATTCCTGATGGAGGGAATCTAAAAGGACAATTTGACCTGACCATACCGCAGGTGCGTTTGATTAGATTTGTCAGGCGGAACCTGGGCTGTCATTTGCAGGATATCGCAGAAGGGCTAGAGCTTTCCCCGCCAACGGTGAGTGTCGCGATCCGAAAATTAGAAGCAGGGGGCTGGTTGGAACGCCGCCCTGACCCTGACGATGGCCGGGCGAGCTGTGTGTTCTTAACTCAGGAAAGTGACCGGGTGGTTGAAGAAATGCTGGTCCATCGGAAGAAAATTGGGAAAATGCTGTTTAGCGGGCTGTCAGATACAGAACAAGAACAACTGTTGGCGTTGCTAGAAAAGGGAATAATTTCAATAGAGAACCACTTACTTAAGCAATAATCACATTATTAGGAGAAGTTTTAATGAGCAAGAAAAGAATAATCATCATCGCAGTTGCTGCCGTAATTATCATCGCAGCTTTTTTTGGGATTCGCGCATTCAATCAATCCAAGAATGCCGCTGCGGAGGGGTTGCTGACTGAGACAGCCAAAATTGGTTCTTTAGAAGCCTTTGTAGGCGGGACTGGGACGGTGCACTCCAATCAAAACGCGACCCTCACCTGGCAAACCAGCGGAACAGTAGAGTCTGTTCTCGCCGGTCTTGGCGATCAGGTTGCTGCCGGGGATATCCTGGCTGAGCTGTATACATCCTCACTTTCCCAGGCTGTGATCCTCGCCCGTGCGGATTTGGTTTCCGCGCAGGATGCCCTGGAAGATTTCCACGACTCGTTTGGTCCGCTTGCGATTGCGCTGGCGGAGCAGAAAGTTGCCAATGCCCGCGACGCAGTCAGTGACACCGAAGAAGAGTTGGATGGAATTTACTACACCGGTACGGATGATGAAATCGAAGATGCCCGGGAGGCATTTTGGGATGCACAAGATAAATTAGATCAGATCGCCGACCAATTTTCGGAGACAAGTTACCAATACCGTCAAATGTACCAGACCTACGCCTCCGCATTGGCGCATTACAACTATGTGTCTGGGAATACGGTAGATGATATCAAAGAGGCGCAGTATCAATCTGCGTTTGATGTTGCTATTCAACAGCTCGCCGAAGCAGAAGCTGAATACAACCGCCTGCTGACAGGACCCAGGGCTGATGAAATCGCCGCTGCTGAAGCGCGGGTTGCTGCAGCTCAAGCAACCTTGCAGTTAGCCTGGGTCGAAGCTCCGTTTGCTGGCACAGTCACCATCGCCGATCCGCTTCCGGGGGATCAGGTAACTGCAGGGACGATGGCTTTCCAGATCGATGATCTGACTCATTTATTGGTGGATGTTGAAATCTCTGAGGTTGACATTAACCGGGTCGCTGTTGGACAGCAGGCGGAATTAAGTTTCGATGCGATCCTGGCGATGGAGTTTGCCGGTGAGGTTGTTGAAGTATCCCCGGTGGGTACCTCTGTGCAGGGATTGGTTAATTTCCTGGTCTCAGTCGAGTTAACCGATCCAGATGAGTTGATCAAGCCGGGGATGACCGCAGCGGTCAATATCCGCGTCGAGGAATTAGAAGATGTACTCCTCGTTCCCAACCGGGCAGTCCGTGTTGTTGATGGTGAGCGGGTAGTTTACGTGCTGACGGACGACGGGTCAATTGAGATGGTCAAGATCGAATTGGGTGCAAACTCCGACCTCCACAGCGAAGTGATTGGCGGCGAATTGGGCGCTGGAGATGAGATCATTCTCAATCCAACAACCTCTTTCTTCGATTCGATGGAAAACAACCATCGCGGCCCGTTCGGAGGAAATTAGAATGAGCGAATTGGTCGTAGATGCAAGAGATATCACCAAGGTTTATGCGATGGGCGATGTTGAAGTTCATGCCCTCCGCGGCTTGAACCTGACGATTTCCTCTGGTGAGGTAGTTGCGATCATGGGGCCATCTGGATCTGGGAAATCAACCCTGATGAATATGCTTGGCTGTCTGGATCGACCGACATCGGGTGAGTATTACCTTGATGGCGAATCGGTGGCTGAGCTGACTGATGACCAGCTGGCTGATATCCGCAACCGCAAAGTCGGGTTTGTTTTTCAGTCCTTCAACTTGCTCCCCCGGGCAACTGCGCTGGCCAATGTCGAGCTTCCGCTGCGCTATGCAGGGTATTCTGCCAGAGAACGAAAACAGAAAGCAATTGCAGCCTTAGAATCAGTCGGTCTTGGAGACCGGATCCACCACCGTCCGAATGAGCTATCAGGCGGGCAGCAGCAGCGGGTGGCGATGGCGCGCTCCTTGATCAATGATCCCTCGATCATTATGGCTGACGAACCAACCGGGAACCTGGACACCACATCCGGTGACGAGATCATGAAACTGCTCTTGGACCTGAACAAAGAACGCGGCACAACTTTGATTATTGTGACCCACGATCCGGAAATCGCCGAGCATACCCAGCGAGTTGTGATGATCCGTGACGGTGTGGTAGTAGAGGATAAATCATGAATATTGCACAACCAGTACTCGAGGCTTTAGAAAGCCTGACCTCTAATAAACTGCGCTCCGGGTTAACAATTTTAGGGATCGTGATCGGGGTGGCAGCAGTGATTGCGATGCTTTCAGTCGGCGCGGGCGCTGAAAACAGCATTACCGGATCAATCGAGGGGATTGGGACGAACGTGCTGTTCGTATTCAGCGGTGGTTCAGAAGATATTAGCAATCCCAAACCGCTGACCATGGCAGATGCAGACGCAATCGCCGACCCGTTTGCAGCGCCTTCCGTGGCTGGGGTTGCCCCTAATTTACAGGGATCTGTGGAGATTACCGCAAACGGTGAAGGAACTAAAATCAGTGTGGTTGGGGCAACGCCGGAATACTCCCTGGTGCGCGATTGGCCGGTGACTGAAGGCGCATTTGTTTCAGAGGCCGATCTGTTGGGCCGGACCTCAGTCGTGGTGCTTGGGGTGGGCGTTGCCGAAGACCTCTTCGGGCGAAAAAATGGCCTGGTTGGTGAAACAGTGCGGATCGAGGGGCAACCCTTCCGGGTAATCGGGGTCATGGAAGAAAAAGGCGGCGGTTCTTTTGGAAGTGAAGATGACATGATTTTTGTCCCGCTGACCACTGCCCAGGCGCGCTTGCTGCGCCGCTCTACTGCGAATCAGGTGGATATGATCTTGGTGCAGGCAGTTTCAGCTGAAGCAGTCAACCAGGCAGCAGAGGAGGTATCCCTTATCTTACGCACCCGCCACCGTACAGTTGTTGGCGAAGATGATTTTTCAATCATCAACCAGCAGGATATCTTGTCTACCGCGGAGGCAATTACCGGGGTGCTGACCATTTTCCTGGGTGGGATTGCGGGGATCTCGCTGCTGGTCGGGGGGATCGGGATCATGAACATCATGTTAGTAAGTGTGATTGAACGTACGCGTGAGATTGGCTTACGCAAGGCTATGGGCGCTCGTAAAAGCGATATCTTGATCCAGTTCTTGACCGAATCAATCTTGTTGAGCCTGTTTGGCGGACTGATCGGGATTTTACTCGGTTGGGGAATCGGTGTCTTGGTTGGGCAAATTGCAGCGGCCAGTGATACCGCGCTTACTCCTGTAATGGGTTTGGATGCGGTGCTGCTAGCCACATTGTTCTCTACCGCGGTAGGCTTATTTTTCGGATTGTATCCCGCAAATCGGGCTGCCAGCCTGGAGCCGGTTGAAGCGCTGCGCTACGAGTAAACCAAGAAATTCTGTAAAAAACGAATCAAAAGCCACCTGGGCTATCGTCACAGGTGGCTTTTTTGATCGAAGCAAAGCTTCGATTTGATCAAACCAGAGAGCAGGCTCTCTGGTTTGATTGTCAACAATTACTAATTTATGCGCGATTGTCTTTTTGATCTCGGTTTAAGTTCAGCAGGTAATCAATCTCTTCTTTGAATAAATCAGTCAGTAAAATCGGTTCTTCGGCTTTTCTTAAACAGCTGGCCGGCTCCTGCAGCATAATTTCCAGGTCATCGATTGTAAGATTTCCCTGCAAATCCAACTCCAAAGGATGGAGGATGCAGTAAAATGGCTTGAAATTCCAACGGTGCAGTTGGTTGGCTTCCGCAGCGGCCTGCAGGGCACATTTTTGGTCTGCTCTCAGGAAGATGCAGGCGGTCCCGCCATAGTGTTCTGGGGACGGGATCACCGTGGTGTGGTGGACCCTCCCGCTGAGCGCGGCCTGGTCATCTTCTGCCTGCCCATCAAACCATGTGTCTGGGTCCTGGTGGTCGGCAGGCAAAAATGGGATGATCAGCTTGGCATGTTCAAGCACATTGTCCATCAAGACCTTGTCAACCCAGGTGCCGTATACACAGCAGGCTGCCCCGCATGCGGGCCAATCGCAGCGCTGTACTTGAGCGGTTTGTCTTAGCCGAGGGTTGATTTTCTCTGATTTTGTCATTGGACTATTTTACCCGGTCTTTTCAGAGGACGGAAAATATGATCGATATCGAATTGCTCGATATTCAAGGAGATGCAGAATGAATACAAAACAGTGGGCGGCATTTCTAGGCTTGAGCATCGCCTGGGGCACTTCGTTTGCTTGGATCAAAATCGCGGTTCAAGAAATTGGGCCGGTCACCATGCTGGCGATCCGCTTACTGCTTGGTTCGCTCTTTTTACTCGCGGTGGCCGCGTTTCAAAAACCGGCCTGGCCTAAATCCCGGCAGGAGTGGGTTGTGCTGGCAGTAATTGGGATCACCAACACTGCAGTGCCATTTGTGCTGATTTCTTGGGGCCAACAGTACATCGATTCTACGGTATCTTCAATTTTGAGCGGCAGCGTACCGCTGTTTGTAGCAATCCTCGCTCATTATTTTCTAAAAGATGACCGTCTGAGTCTTGGTCGGTTTGTTGGTGTGCTGGTTGGCTTTGGCGGCGTGGTGGTATTGATCGGCCAGGGTACGGCGGCTGGTGGGGGATTGGGGATGCAGGCACAGCTTGCTGTGCTGCTGGCGATGGTGTTTTATGCTTTTTCAGCGGTATACACCCGGCTGAAGGCGCACGACATCTCCCCTGTAATCCAGTCCCTGGTGCCTTTGATCGTGGCGGATGGATTGTTGTGGCTGCTGGTGCCCTTCACCGAGATGCCCTTTCAACTACCTGAACAGCTCAATACCTGGGGAGCAATTCTCTGGCTGGCAGTGATCAGCTCAGGGATTGCGTATTTGCTGTATTATTACTTATTGCATTCGATCGGGCCAACCCGTACTTTGCTGGTCACCTACATGTTTCCGCTGATCGGGGTGATCTCTGGAGCGGTTTTTCTTGGGGAGCAGATCAATCTACGGATGATCACTGGGGGGGCGTTGGTTTTGTTCAGCGTGTTGATCGTAAATAATTCGTTGGGAAATTTATGGCACTGGTTTAAAGCAAGGCGTCAACCGATTTAGGGCGGGCGAACAGGGTAGGTAGACTGGTGGTTGAGAACCGCTGCCCACCCCGCCCGCCGTTACCCACATTGGGGCTGATGGTGGTCGATACCGGGAAGACCCCGGTATCTATTGGTTAATACGGATTAGCCAGGGTTGGGTTGCGGAACCGGGAGGAGCTAAAAATCAGGCCTTGCAGTTTTTTATGATCGGTTCAAGCATCATCATCCAATTCCCCATAGACTTTATTGGCCAGCTCTGCCCCGAGAAGCAAATCTGCCAGGTGTCGTTTCAATTCAGGGTTTTTCGCGTGGGGGTACCGCTGACGCAGGCCGCTGAGTGCCAGACTTTGAGCGGTTTGGTTTAACTGTGCTCGCATCTCTAATTTTTTCCAGGCTGGTAGGTCTCGCACCAGCTTGAGCTGTAAATCTTCGATTTCTGGATGTGTATCAGGATAAATGGTGCTCATCAATCCAGTATAGCCTAATTGGTTTGCGGAGAGAAATTCCGGTTGGAAATCATTTAATCAGGCACCTGGTACAGCTCAACCAATACGCCGAAAGCGCTCTTGGGATGGATGAAGGCGTATTTCGTGCCGCTGTCCCTGGTTTGCGGAGTGGGATTGATTAACTGCACCCCTTTTTCTTTTAAGTCGGTCAGGGCGGCTTCAATGTCTTCGACTTCCAGGCAGATGTGGTGAATTCCCGCCCCGCGTTTTTCCAGGTATTTTCCAAGTCCGGTCTCGGAGCTGGTTGGCTGGACCAGTTCGATCTTGGTTTCACCAACAGGGAGAAAGGCGACCCGTGCTTGCTCTTGAGGCACATCTTCGATTGGGTCCATCGGCAGGCCGAGGGCATCGCGCCAAAAAGCCGCCGCCTGGTCAATATCTTCGACGAGTAAGGCGAGATGGTTTACTTTTTTTATCGGGGAGTTGTTCATTTCCGTTCCTTTTTTCAGCTAACCGGTTGGTATTCGCCCCACTGGGCGCGCAGCGTGTTGCAGATTTCTCCGAGGGTGATGTCATGCTCCACACACTCGACCAGCAGCGGCATCAGGTTCTCTGTGCCCTTCGCACTGGCTTCTAATCTGGTGAGCAGTTCGCTTACCCTGGCGGCATCCCGGCGGGTTCTGAGGGAGGCCAGGCGGGCTTTAGCTTCGGTTTCGATGGATGGGTCAACTTCCAGGCGGTCCAGTTCAATCTCCTCCTCAACCTGGTAGGCATTCACCCCAACCACGATCTGCTCTTGGTTTTCAACTTGCTTCTGGAACTGGTAGGCGGCGTCCTGGATCTCGTTCTGCAGGTAGCTGCTATCAATTGCGGCCAGCGCTCCGCCGATTTCGTCGATCTTGTCAATATAGGCCATCGCCTGGGCTTCAATCTCATCGGTGAGGACTTCAATCTGGTAGGAACCAGCCAGCGGATCCACCACATCCGCCACGCCGGACTCATTGGCGATCACCTGCTGGGTGCGTAAAGCCACCCGTACCGATTTTTCAGTGGGCAGCCAGAGGGCTTCATCCATGCTGTTGGTGTGAAGCGACTGCGTACCGCCCATCACCGAGGCGAGCGCCTGCAGAGCCACCCGCACCACATTGTTCTCTGGCTGCTGGGCAGTCAGGGTCGATCCGGCGGTCTGGGTATGGAAGCGCAGCATCATTGCCCGCGGATTGGTGGCGTTGAAGCGCGTTTTCATGATCTTGGCCCACATCCGGCGGGCCGCGCGGAACTTGGCAACCTCCTCCAGGAAATTGTTATGGGCATTGAAGAAGAAGGATAATCTTGCCCCAAATTTATCGACATCCAACCCGGCGTCCAGCGCAGCCTGCACATAGGCGATTCCATTGGCCAGGGTGAAAGCCACTTCCTGCACTGCGGTGGAACCTGCCTCGCGAATATGGTAGCCCGAGATGCTGATTGTGTTCCAGCGCGGGATGGATTCCTGGCAGTATTGGAAAACGTCGGTGATCAATCGCATCGAAGGTTTGGGCGGGAAGATGTAGGTGCCGCGGGCGATGTACTCTTTGAGAATATCGTTCTGAATTGTGCCGCGCAGCTTGCTCGGCTCCACACCCTGCCGTTTCCCGACGGCGATGTACATCGCCAGTAAAACCGAGGCAGGCGCATTGATCGTCATGCTCGTGGAGACTTTATCCAATGGGATTTCCTTGAACAGGGTTTGCATGTCCTCCAGTGAGGAAATTGACACGCCAACTTTTCCAACTTCTCCGACTGCGATGGGGTCATCGGCGTCATAACCGATTTGAGTTGGGAGATCAAATGCCACTGAAAGCCCGGTCTGTCCCTGGTCCAACAGGTAGCGGTAGCGCTGGTTGCTTTGCTCGGCGGTTGCATAGCCGGCATACTGGCGCATCGTCCATAGGCGGGTGCGGTACATTCCTGGCTGAATCCCTCGGGTGTAGGGGAATTCCCCTGGAAAGCCGACCTGTTCCAGGTAAGCAGGGTCTTCTTGCTCTGGTGTGTGGATCGGGGGCAGGGGGATACCCGAAGATGATTCGAACCCCTTTTTCCGCTCAGGGAATTTTTCCAAAGCGGGATCCAGGGTGTCTTTTTTCCAGCGTTTATGTTCGTTTTTAATCGTCATAATCGAATCCTATGATGTGGTTGGTTTAACCGTAAATTCGGACCATATCTGGTTTTTCAGTGGTGAAGTAGTGCGCCCAAATGTACAAGTGGCTGAATGCTGCCAGCAGTATACCTGCTTTTGATGCAGCCAGGATCGGGGGAATCCAGATGATCAAGAACCCGAAGGTATACATCGCGTTGTTCGTATACTTGAAGATTCCCTTTTTAACCAGCGGCAGCTCTCGATAGCTCTCGTCGAAATGATCCATTCCAAGGGCTCTCTTCAAACCAAAATATTTAGCAACCGAGTAGCCCAGATAGACAACTGGGACCAGCAGTAAGATGCTAATTGAAATCCGCCAACCAACCCCCAGAGAAAAGCTTTCCCGGTTGGCGATGGCAAGGATGATCGCACTTACCGGACGGCCTAAGATCAGCTTATTGAAGAGGATCATATAAATGGTGAAGGCATGTTCACCAAATCGATTGGTCATCCACTGTTGATGGAGTTGCTTGCGCCAGACGACCACCACGAAAACCTGATGGATAATTGGGATGCAAATTGCCAGCCAGAACCAGAAAGTGGTCGACAGTCCAAACAGCTCTCCATCCATCAGCCCATCGAGACGGGAGAGGAAGGCGGTGAGGGTCAGTAAGACCGCCAGGGTGAAAGCATGCCAGCCTTGTTTTTCATAGAGTGGGTTGTGCATTTGGGGCTGACCTCCGTGGTGAGCTAAATCACTTCAACTACAGAACCGTGATCTGTTTTTCGGATTTCGAGGCGGTTGGGGAAAGCGTCTTTGAGGGCTTCGATGTGGGTGATCACCAATATTTTTTCAAAATCAGTTTTGACCAGGTTGATCGCTTCCACCAAGCGCTGGCGGCCAATCTCATCCTGGCTGCCAAATCCTTCGTCGATTACCAGGGTTTGCAGCCGTGCCCCGGCGCGTTGGGCGAGCACTTCAGAGAGCGCCAGGCGGATGGCAAAGTTGATCCGGAAAGCTTCGCCGCCGGAGTACATCTCGTAATCGCGGATCCCGGCATTGTCGCTGATCTGGATCTCGAGAGTCTCCCGCAGGTCCTCCCGCTTGCTGTCTTTGTAGGCTTGCTGGGTGATAAAGCGGATCGACATACTCCCGCCGCTGAGGCGTTCGAGCACTTCGTTGGCTTTACTCTCAATCTGCGGGAGGGCTTGCTCGATCAGCATCGCGGGGACGCCGTCTTTTCCAAAGGCGCGCTCCAACTGGCGGTAGTCGCCGATCTGTTTGGCGAATTCCTCTCGCTCAGCTTCAATTTCCTGCTTCCGCTGGGAAAGGGTATCAAGCACGCTGACATTTTGCTGCGCCATACCCAGTTCCATACGCACCTTGTTTTCCTGTTCCTGCAGCTCCAGCATTTTCCGCTCGGCGGCCAGCGTATCAGGGGCTTCTGCCTGCGCGGCCGCGAGCACGGCAACCGCCTTGGTGTGAGCTTCATCCTGTTCAGCCAAGTTCTTCTGGTCTTTGGTTATTTGTTTTTCAAGCTCTTTAATTTCTCGTTCAAGTGGCGCAAGCGTCGCGCGGGCATTTTCAAGTTTTCTCAGCTCGCCTACTGCGCTGCTGAGTTCGACTTCCTGTTCTCGGGCAGCATCGTGGCTGGTGGCATCATAGCCGATCTCTTTAAGCTCCGCATCAATTTTCGCCAACGTCTTGCGGAATTGTTTGGCAAAGTCTCTTTTTTCGAGCGTGGTGATAATCTTCTTAAGTTTCGGTGCTTCAGATTTCCCCCATTGTTTCGAGCGCTTCTCGAGGTTGGTCAGCTGGTCGCTGAGCTGGTCCAGCAGGCGGGTTTGCTCCCGGAGAGAATTGTCCAGGTCTTTGAAGCCCCCGAGCTGCTTGTCGAGCGCTTCTACCTGGCTGGTGACCTCTTTGAGCATGTCCACGTTGGCGCGGTATTTATCCCCTTTCTCTTTCCCTTCGGCTTTCAGTTCTGCGATTAACCGCTCACGTTCCTCGGGCGAGAGCGGTTGCCCGCACAACGGGCAGTCCGCGCCCTCGGTGCTATCCAGCTGTTCGATACGGCCGACCAACTCTTCCATCTCGGCTTTCAAAAGCGGGTTTTCGGCTTTTGCTTCGGCTTGCTGCTCAAAAACCAACTGCCGCGCCTTCTCAAGTTCCGCGCGTTCCTCCATGGAAGCATTTAATTTCTTAAGCTCAATTTGAAGCTCGCCGTGTTGAGCATTCAATATTTTTTCTTCGGCGAGCTGTTCGTCCAGTTCTGCTTTTTTCTGAAGCAGCCCATCTCGCTCGGTTTCCAGGCGGGTGCGGGCGGTCTCAATTTCGGTAAGGGGTTTGTGGCGCTCCTTCTCGAACTGGTTGAATTGCTCAGAAGTTTGGTCCCACTCGGCGAGATTAATCTTGGCCTGCTCCCACTTTTTGTGGCGTTGTTCGATTTTCTTTGCCTGTGCCATCAATTCGTCGAAAGCGCTTTTTTCAGCCTGGCGTTCCGCCAGACGGTCCTGCTGGGCAGTATTTGCCTGTTGGGCGCGTTCCAGTTGCGTTGAGAGCGTGTCTACCAGCTGTTGGCGTTCGTTGAGCAGGCTGGCTTGCTGGCGAAGCTCTCCGAGTAATTTTGATTGTGTGCTGACAGTTTCGCTGATCGTCTTGAGCTGATCTTCAAGGGCTTTGAGGCGTTCCAGCCGCTGATCTTTTTCTGCCAGCTCAGTATTGATTTCCTGCAAGCGGCCATCTAAAGCGGCAATCTGGTTTTCGGAAAGCTTACGCTGCTCGGCAGTGGTCTTGCGGTAAGCTTCCCAGATTTCGAGCCCGAGGATGCTGGAGAGGATTCTCTTTCGGTCTGCGGGGCGCTGCTGGGTGAACTGGTCTGCTTTGCCCTGCAGGAAAAAGGAGGCGTTGACGAAGGTTTCGTAGTCCAGGCGGAGAATTTCTTCAATCCGTGCTTCTGTGGCGCGCATCGAGCGCTCGGTGAGCACTTTCCAGGTGTCATCGGGCGCCTGGATATGGAATTCTAAAACGGTGGTTTTACCGCGAGGTTTCACCCGGGTGACCCGGTAGCAGTTACCTTCATACATAAAGGTAAAACTTACTTCGGCAGTATCACCGCTGAGATTGATGATTGCATCGTCCCGCTTACGGGCCTGTCCAAACAGTGCCCAGGTGATCCCATCCAGCAAAGAAGATTTCCCCGCGCCATTGCCCCCCGAGATGCAGGCCAGGTTAAAGCCGGAAAAGTCAATTTCTTGAGGTTCCTGATAGGATAAAAAGCCGGACAGGGTTAGTTTGATTGGGATCATTTATCTGGCCCTTTAATGATTCGAGAAGTT
>JBDLJU010000057.1:0-14795 GCA_039714215.1 Chloroflexota bacterium
ATCCAGCGTGTCGTTGTGGCGGAATAGGCCCTGCTGGCGCAAGAAACCAACATCAAATTTGACGTTGTGCCCCAGAATCGGCAGGTCCCCGACAAAATCTGCTAATTCAGGAAGGACTTCATCAATTGTCGGAGAGTTCTGCACCATCAGGTTTGTGATCCCGGTCAGCCTGGTGATGAAGTTAGAAATTGGCCGTTGGGGGTTGATCAGCGTCGAAAATTCTTCCTCAATGCGGCGGTTGTTGAAACGGATCGCCCCAATTTCGATAATTGTATCTGTTTTTGAGTCCAAACCGGTAGTTTCGAGGTCTATTGCGACAATTGATGACATGGCAGGATTATACCATTTTTCAAACATTTGTTCGGATTTGGGATTTGGAGTTGGTTGACCTGGTGACCGCATTGGACAATGTCTGCGCCATCCTGGTGAAGCTCACTGTGCAGGGGCAGGCCAGCGAACAGGAAGTCCATTATGGGCAGCTGGAGAATGGCACCTTGAGCTGGTTCACCGACTGCGGTGATCCTGTGCCGTGAAAATTTATATACAATGATGTTCATGAAGAGGGCTTCGATTTATTCAAACCAGAGATCTTGGTCTCTAGTTTGATTGTCGGGGCAACGTTGCCCCGACACCCCCGCAATGGGTGTGACGAATTTTCCGAAAAAATTCGTTTAAATGATTTTCCAGAGGAAAATCATCAGACGATCCCCCCGGACCCCGTCATCACATGTGGACTTTGAGAAGTGGTTTTGGAATCAATGAGCAGGTGGGGAAGCTGATTTAAGCACAAGCCAAAAGAAAAACCTGCCAGGTCTCAAAGACCTGGCAGGTTTGGAACTTAACTTTTCGGGTTATTAGTTTATACCTTGCTAAATTCCTCAATAATCCTGACGATATGCCTGGCGTGCTTGAGGTAGTGATCGAGGCCAATGTTCTCATTGGGGGCATGCGTGTTTGAACCCGGGTATCCCATCCCTGCGGTTGCCACCGGCAGCTTGAGGGCATCGAGGAAGACATGGTTGGGTCCAGAGCCGCCGATCATCGGTACAACCGCCATAGGGACGCCGTAGGGTTCCTCGGCGGTCTCAACCACGATCTTGATAAAAGGATCATCGGGGTCGGTGCGCCCGGGGGCCTCACCGCCGAGATACTCAATCTTGATATCATCAAATCCTTCAGCGTCCAGGTGGGTGCGCAGCTTCTCGAGGATTTCCTCCGGAGTCTGGTCAGGCACCAACCTGAAATCGACCTTTGCGGAGGCTTTTGCGGGGAGTACGGTTTTTGAACCGGGGCCCTGGTAGCCGGTGGTGATCCCGCAAATCGTACAGCTGGGCTCAAAGACGGCCTGGGTTTGCAGCTCAACTTCGCCTGTGGTGCCCTTGGTGAAATGCTTGACGCCGTAGCGGGATTTGAATTCTTCGGAAACCTCCGGCAGTTTGGCGATCAATTCCAGGTCGCGTTCGCTGGGGGGGATCACATTGTCATAATGACCGGGGATGCGGATGCGTTCATCTTCGCCCTTGAGCGTGTTCAACGCCCAGACCAAGCGCCAGGCGGCGTTGGGGAAGATCGTGCCGCCGATCCCGGAATGGGTGTCCGTGTTGGCGGTTTCCACGGAAAGTTCGACATAGCAGATCCCCCGCAGGCCGAGGAACTGCTGGGGAATGTCTTCGTGGTTGACCGAGCCAAACTCCCAGATGCAGGCATCTGCGGCGAGCAGTTCAGCATTTGCGCGCACAAAGGGAGGGATGTTCTCAGATGAGGTCTCTTCTTCACCTTCGATCACAAATTTCACTGTGCAGGGCAGCTCATCGAGCTGGTCCAGGATCGCGTCCAGGGCGAACAAACGGCTGGTGATATGACCCTTGTCATCGCTGACCCCGCGGGCATACAAAAAGCCATCGCGGAGCTCAGGCTCAAAAGCCGGGCTGTCCCACAGCTCGAGCGGTTCTGGAGGCTGTACGTCGTAATGGTTATAAAACAAGAGGGTCTTGTCACCAGAGCCTTTGCGTTCGGCGTACACGATTGGGGCACCCTTGGTGGGGTGGATTTCGACGTTGAAGCCGCGCTGTTCTAGCAGCTTGCCAACGTAGGCAGCCCCTTCGTCCAGGTTGAGCTTTTGGGCAGAAATTGTGGGGATTTTGCACAGCTCAATAAGTTCGTTGATGCTGTCATCGAGATTATTTTCCAGGTAGCTGTCCGCTTTTGTGATATCCATGGAGGTTCTCCTTGTTATTAGGAAATAAGGGTTTCGGATTCAAACAATTGGCAGGATGAGTTCGATTGTGTTTTTTTATGGGTATGTATCATCGCGGTAATCCGCGCTAGGTGAATAAATTATTTATCCAGGGAACAGAAAACGCGCCTGATCCGGCATAAGCAAAGATCACCATTTTTAACACTTTGCCGATCAGCACCCAAAAGAGGAATTTAACCACCGGCATTTTCAAGGCCCCGGCGATCATCCCTGCCAGATCGAAGAGCGGATTGGGAATGAAGGCGAGCAGCATGACGGTCAGCGGACCGTTCTTCCGCATCCAGGCGACCATCTGGTTGTAACGCCGCTGGTCTTCGATGATCCCCTGTCCGCTGAAACCTGCCAGGTAACCTGAAAGTTCCCCGATGGTGGCGCCTGCACCGGCGGCGAGCCCAACCAAAAGCGGGTTGAACCTGGCGCCCATGCTGAAAACAATCACCAATCCCGGGGCGGGAATGATCACGGTGGCGTTAGCCAGGATTGAGATTAAGAATGTCCCCAGGTATCCGTAGGATTCAAGCTGCTCAGCCTGTTCGGCCGGCATCAGCACGATATAGATGCTGATGCCGATCACGAACAGCAAAGCCAGGATTCTGGCAGCTTTTAAATATTTGCTTCTTTCAGGTTTTTCCTGGTTATTCTTCAATAATTTTCACAGATTTGATCGTTACTGCCGGAGCACTGGTCTGGCCGGGGTCGCGGGCGGGGATTGACATGAAGATATCTTCTCCCTCGATCAGCTGGCCAAAGACGGCGTGTTTCCCGTCGAGATGAGGGGTGGGGCCGTGGGTGATGAAAAATTGCGAACCGTTGGTATTCGGTCCGGCGTTGGCCATGGAGAGGATCCCGCGCTTGTCGTGCTTGAGCGAAGCATCAAACTCGTCAGCGAAGCGGTAGCCAGGGCCGCCGCGGCCAGTGCCGGTGGGGTCGCCACCCTGCACCATAAAATTATCAATTACGCGGTGGAAGATCGTATTGTGGTAGAAAGTTTCTTTTGCGAGGAACACAAAATTGTTCACGGTGAGGGGGACTTTATCGGCGAACAGCTCGATCTTGAATTCACCCAGGTCGGTTTCAAAGACGGCGGTGTATTTTTTCTTGGGATCAATGATCATTTCGGGGGGAGCAGCAAATTCTTTTGCAGACATAACTCTTTACCTTTCTGAATAATTAGTTGGTTATCTGGTGGATGGTCGAAGTTTGGCTTCAACCTGATCACAGTTTATTGCTAGTCAGCCTGGTTTTCGATTTGAAGGGTGCGCATCAAGTTTTCAATCCGGGCAATCACCATATCCAGAGCGACCTTGTTAAAGCCGCCTTCCGGGATGATCACATCTGCATAGCGTTTGGAGTTTTCGACGAATTCGAGATGCATCGGGCGGACGGTCTCTTCATACTGCTCCAGCACAGATTCAATCGTGCGGCCGCGTTCAGAAATGTCTCGGCGGATCCTGCGAATCAGGCGGATGTCTGAATCGGTGTCGACAAATAGTTTGACATCGAAGAGCTCACGCAGCTCCGGATGAGCAAAGATCAAAATACCTTCTACGAGGATCACCGGGTTGGGTGGGATAGGGATGCATTCCTCAGTGCGAGAATGTGTGGTGAAATCGTAGATTGGCAGTTCGATCCCATCCCCGGCTCTGAGAGCCTGGATGTGCTCAATCATCAGCTCGGTGTCCAAGGAGTTGGGGTGATCGAAGTTGATTGCTTTACGTTGGTTTTCGGGCAGCTTGCTGAGATCTTTGTAATAGGCGTCGTGGGGAATATAAGAGGCAATCGCTTCGCCGACGCTCTGAAGGATTTCGGTAGCGACCGTGGTTTTACCAGAGCCTGAGCCCCCGGCAATCCCAATGACCAGCGGTTGTTTGTTTTTGACCATGAACAGATTATAATGGCAGTGTTCGAATCTAGGTATAAATTAGTCAAAGAAGGTTGGACCAATGAGCGCCCCCGATATCTCAATTTACCAAAGACCCGTTGAGCTGCTTCAAAACCTGATCCGTTTTGACACCACCAATCCGCCAGGAAATGAAGGAGAATGTATCGCATATATCGCCTCATTACTCCGTGGTGTTGGTCTGGAGCCAGAAATCGTATCGAAAGAGCCAGACCGTCCCAACCTGATCTGCCGGATGAAAGGCAGGGGGGAGGCGCCGGCGTTGATGCTCTATGGGCATGTGGATGTGGTCACGGCTGCTGGGCGGGAGTGGAGCCATGATCCTTTCTCAGGCGATCTCGCAGACGGATACGTGTGGGGGCGCGGCGCAGTGGATATGAAAGGTGGGGTGGCGATGTTCTTGAGCGCTTTCATGCGCATGCAGGTTGAAGGGATTAAGCCTGCTGGCGATATCGTCTTTGTGGCGCTGGCTGATGAGGAAAGTTTCGGTGTGTACGGCGCTGAATATCTGGTGGAGAATCACCAAGATGCGCTCTCCGACGTGAAGTATGCTCTTGGAGAATTTGGGGGCTTCAGTATGAGCCTGGCCGGAAAACGTTTTTACCCGATCCAGGTAGCAGAAAAACAGGTATGCACCCTGCAGTTAATGATCCGCGGGGAGGGGGGGCATGGCGCCAGTATTGTGCCAGGTAATGCCATGGAGGAGTTGGGGAAGGTTTTAGACCGGGTCTCCACCAAACGACTGCCAGTGCATATTACCCCGCCAGTGCGGGAGATGTTTACCAGAATCTCGGAGAGTTTGAAATTTCCGCTGCGCCAGGCTGTCCGCCTGCTGCTGATCCCATCCCTGACGGACAAGGTGCTCGACTTACTTGGAGCAGATGGTTTATTGTTTGCACCTCTACTTCATAATTCGGTTAATCCCACAATTGCCCGCGGCGGAGAGAAGAGCAACGTGGTGCCGAGCGAGGTTTCCCTGACATTGGACGGCAGGCTGCTGCCCGGTTTTACACCTGATGATATGATTGCTGAGGTCGGAGAGCTGCTTGAAGGCCTCGATGTTGAGATCACTGTGAGGCTTTTTGAAGAAGGTCCACCTGAGGCGGATATGGGGCTTTTCCCTTTCCTTTCCGAAATGCTTACCGCGTTCGACCCGGAGGGTATCCCGATACCCTATTTATTAATGGCGGTGACGGATGCCCGCCATCTGGCGAAGATTGGGATCCAGTCTTACGGCTTTACCCCGATGCTGCTGGAACAGGACATCAGCATTTTCTCGAGTGTGCACGGGGTTGATGAACGCGTTCCAATAGCTGCAGTGGAATTTGGGGCCAAGGTTGTTTTCCAAACCTTGCAGCAGTATCAGGGATGAGGCAGGCAGCGAATTAAAGAAAAAGAGCCACCGGTGGGATTTGAACCCACGACCTATCGCTTACGAAGCGATTGCTCTGCCAACTGAGCTACGGTGGCCTGGCCAACAAAGAATTGCCAGCGCCAAATTATACCAGGGGTGTCTGGTGGCTGGCAAGATTATCGATCTTTTGGAGTTTGATTTGCGAGTAGCAATGTTGTCTTACCACACATGCCCCTTGGCCACTCTGGGGGGGAAAGATACCGGGGGAATGAATGTTTACGTTAAGGAGCTTGCCAAACAGCTCGGCAGCATGGGTATCCAGGTGGACGTGTTCACCCGCTCACAGGACGAACATGTCCCTCATGTGATCCATGATCTCGGTTACGGAAACCGGGTATTCCATATCCCTGCCGGGCCTGAGCTGCCTGCAAGCAAACAGCAGCTCGCAGAATACATTCCTAAATTCTCCGAGGCGGTAATCAGGTTGGTTGAGGAGAAGGGGATTAGGTATGATGTGATCCACAGCCATTACTGGATGTCGGGGATTGCGGGGATCGCCCTCAAAGAAGCCTGGGGAATCCCGATGGTGCAGATGTTCCACACGCTGGGCCTGATGAAGAACCGGATCGCCCAGCTGGGCGAGTACGAAGGCGATTACCGTATCCGCGGCGAGCGCCAGGTGCTGCGCAATACAGAAAAGGTGATCGCTGCCACGGTAGCCGAGCTGGCCCAGCTGCAGTGGCTCTACGAGGCAAAAACGGATAATGTCCGGGTTGTCGCGCCGGGGGTAAATCTGGCGAATTTCTATCCCATCCCGGAGGAGGATGCCCGCGAATATCTCAGCGTCCCGATTTGCCAGAGGATGCTGCTTTTTGTTGGGCGGATTGAACCACTCAAGGGCGTTGATACCCTGATCCGGTCGCTGGCGGTACTGCGTGATCAAGGCTCATTGAAGAAGCATGAGGTGTGCTTATCGATCATTGGGGGAGATGCCACGGTCAGCGAGGAAGAGATGAGCCAAGAAATGAGCAAGCTGCTCGACCTGCGGGAAGAATTGGGATTGGAGCAAGTCGTCACGTTCTTGGGGAAGCGCGCCCAGGATACACTGCCTTATTACTACTCTGCCGCAGATGTGGTCGTGGTGCCCTCGCATTATGAATCTTTCGGGATGGTGGCGTTAGAGGCGATGGCCTGCGGCACCCCGGTGGTGGCTTCTCAAATTGGCGGGCTGGCCTATCTGGTCCAGGATGGTGAGACCGGTTTCCATGTACGCGACCAGGACCCAGAGGCATTGGCGGCACGACTGGTTGAAATCCTGGATGATCCCGCGCTGCACGAACAGATGGGAAAAAATGCAGTTGATTACGCGCAGAACTACTCATGGCAGGCAATCGCCGAACAGGTCAATGAGGTTTATCTTGAGATGTTGGCTGAGCGAAATTCTGACTAGAATCACCAAATTAGCTTGGTATTCACCACCGGATACTGTAAGATGTGGGTAGGAAAAGCCCATTGATGGATGGGGAAAAATTTTACGTTAGATAAGGAGAAGCAATGAAAAAGAGAAAAAACGGAAAACTGGCCATATTTATTATCTCTCTGATCATTCTCAGTCTGGCATGTTCAGTTAGCTTCGAGGGTGAAGATGCTCCCGTGGTGGTGATCGTGCTGCCTGGTGAGGGAGAAACGGTGACCCTTGGTCAGCTGGTCAACGTGGTCTCTACGACGACCTCAAACACTGGTCTCTTGAAAGTGGACCTGTTGGTTAATGGGCAGGTGATTGCCAGCGATTCACTCAGCGGCGCTCCAAAAAACCACAATTCCAATTTTTCCTGGATCCCTTCAGCAGAAGGGGCAGTGGTGCTCGGGGTGGTCGGCTATGACACCGCTGGGAATGCCTCGGAAGCCGCTCTGCGCACTGTGCAGGTGGTCGCAGGGGGAGGAGGAGACCCGGGCAGCGATCCATCTGAGCAGGCCACGGTCCCCCCAACAGAACAAACGGTGATGTGTACCCCTCCTGCCTGCGGGGCAAATGAATCCTATTTCTGCGCGGGGTCTTGCCCCGGCGGATGCGGAATTACCTGCGCGACCTTCACGCCAACCAACCCGCCGCCGAATACACCCACATTCACGCCGCACCCTCCGACAAAAACCCTGACCCCAACGAATACCTCCGTCTGGGTTCCGTCAATCCAATTTGTTGTATCATTGCAGGTTATTCAGCTGACATCCGTTGAGACGGTTTACGAGACGGTGAATATAGCGTCTGGTCAGATTGGCTATACCACGGCCACCTGCCCGAGCGGAAGCCAGGTGGTATCCGGTGGGTTTGCAGGCCATCGAGATATCGTCTTCTATACCCACAGCACGGATGGTAATGGCTGGCGAGTTTACGGTAAAAATTATGCCGCCAGCTCCAAGCAAATGACGGTTTTCGCCCGCTGTTTGACAAACACATCCGGGACGACCAGCCAGGTCCATAAGGTGGATCACGTGCCAGCGGGTGCCATTCAAAATATCAAAAAAGCCTGTCCAGCAGGCAGCATCGTTACCGGTGGGGGGTGGGCGTCCCAGTCCTCCGGCGATGTGACGATTTACAATAGCTCAAAAGATGGTAATAGATGGCAGGTGTGGGTGAAGAACAATGCTGGGTCGAGCAAGCAGGTGAATGTTTATGCAGTCTGCTTATCCGGGGTTAATGCCACCACTTATAAAAAAGACAAGACGATCACTATTCCGGCTAACAGCTCAAATGGAGGGTTTAACGCCTGCGACAATAACAACCTGGCGGTTGGGGGTGGATTTGCCGGTCAAAATTATTTCAAAGTATATAATTCATCGCCACGAACTACGACGACTACTGAGTGGGCCGGGTATGCTGTGAATCCGGGGGGAAGCAGCCAAAACTTCCACATTTACGCAGTCTGCTTGAAATTTAACTAGGAGAGAATTACCAAAATTAAAAACCAGGGAGCGTTTGAGTGCTCCCTGGTTTTTAATATCTTGAAGTTAAATTAGGATTTATGGAAATGTCGTGTTGTTAAACCAGTCATAGCAGTAGTATCCGGTGGCGGAGCTCTCGAAGCGAATCGATAGTTTGTCTGCACCCACCAGCCCTGCGGGAATATTATAGGTAGCAGTGAACGCTCCGGTGCCGTCGGTGTTTTGAGTGGCGGTAAAGGTGCCGCCAACGCCGAGAGTGCCGTAAGCTCCGATCAGCACCTGGTAGGAATCATTGGTGGTGAAGTTTGTGCCATGAATCGTGACCGTGTTCCCCTGAACGACGGCAGTGACGGTGGTCAGGGGGTGAGTGGCCTTGCCGTTGGGCGGGTATCCCCAGGTGCCAGCTGGCGCGCCCCCTCCGCCTCCACCGGCAACGTTCTTGAACCAGTCATAGGCATAATAACCTGTGGATGGGCTTTCCCAGCGGATGGCGAGCATTGTGTGCCCGTGAAAACCGGCGGGAAGATCATAGGTTGCAGAGAAAGCGCCGGAACCGTTTGTCGGCTGGGTGGTGACCAGGGTGCCGCCAATCCCTTTGCTGCCGTAAGCGCCGATATAGACGTTGAGGGTGTCATTGGTGGGGAAATTGGTACCTGATGCGCTGACGGTGGCATCTCCCACCACACCAGTAATCGATGTCAATGGGATTGAACCGGGCCCAGCCGGCGGCATTCCCGGAGAACCGGGGGCGGGAGCAGGGCCAGGCCCTGGAGCGGGCGCTGGCGCAGGCGCGGGACCGGGATGTTGGTTGTTCCAGAACCAGTTATAGGAATAGTATCCGGAAGTTGGGCTTTGCAATCGTATCGCAATTTTCTCAGCTCCTACCATCTGGGCCGGGATTGAATACGTGGCGGTGAAGGTGCCGGTGCCAGAGTGCTGCGAGCCAGCAGAATAGCCGCCGATACCCAGGGTGCCGTAGGCGCCCATCATCACGTTAAAATTATCATTGGCAGGGAAATTGACTGCCTTAATTTTAACAGTATTGTCCTGGTCAACCTCAACAATCGTAAATGTTGGGATGGTGATGACCGGATTTGACGCGGCAAACACCTGTGTGGAAATCAAGATCAGGAGTATGACGGCACAAATTAAAGACACCCTTGTTTTCATCCAAAACCTCCAAGGAGCAAATTGTTCTTGATTTGCTCTATACCACTATAAAGAAAATCAAAACTCAGGGCAATAGAACAAATATCCTGTTTTTGAAGTTAACTGAGTATCTCACTGATAATCTGAACGGCATCTTCAACAGCCTGGTCAGTGATCCACAGGTGAGTGACCATTCGAAAACGGTCCCTGCCGCCGAAGAGCAGTCCTTTCTCTTTTGTTTGCGCAAGAAAGTTTTCAATCGTAATGGGGGCGTCTTCAGCCAATGAGAAATAGACCATGTTGGTGTGCTGGTTGTCTGGATCTGTAACAACCTGAGGGATTTTCGCCAATCCCTGAGCAAGTGTTTTCGCCCGGCGGTGGTCTTCTTTGAGTTTGCCAGCCACGCTTTCGAAAGAGACGATCCCTGCCGCAGCCAGCACGCCTGCCTGGCGCATCCCACCGCCAAGCTGCTTGCGGATGCGGTGAACCTTGCCGATAAATTCCTCGGTGCCGCAGATCATCGAGCCAACCGGAGCAGCTAAACCTTTGCTCAGGCAAAAAGTGATTGAATCGGCTGGTGACGCCAGATCTTTGACGGTGACATCCTGGTCTGCGGCGGCGTTGAAGATCCGGGCGCCGTCGATGTGGAGCTTCAGGCCGTGCTCGTGGGCCAGGTCTGCCACGGATTGGATATAGGCCGCCGAAAGCGAGATGCCGTCACAGGTGTTATGGGTGTTTTCGAGAGTTACCAGACGGGTGAGGGGCTGGTGGGCGTCAGAACTAGAGCGGATCGCCTGTTTAATTTCTTCGAGTTTTAAAGTGCCGTCTTTTTGGTTTTGGACCTGGCGGGTATGAACGCCGCCAAGGGCGGCAGCGCCGCCGGCTTCATAGAGGAAGATGTGCGCCAGATTTCCGACGATCAATTCGTCACCGCGCTGGCAGTGGGCTAAGATTGAAGCCAGGTTTCCCATCGTGCCTGAGGGGACAAAGATCGCAGATTGCATACCGGCAATCTCAGCAGAGATTTCCTGCAGGCGATTGATCGTAGGGTCTTCGCCGTAGACATCATCGCCAACCTGCGCTTGAGCCATCGCCTCCCGCATTTCTGGAGTTGGCTGGGTGACGGTATCTGAGCGGAAATCGAGGATCTTCATCGTTATTTTTTCCTTAATTCTTTCAGGGTTTGTCTGATGTCATCAGGGAGCGGGGCTTCGAAGCTGGTCAGTTTGTTCTCGCCGGGGAGGGTGATCCCCAGTTTTTGGGCGTGCAGCTGCTGGCGGTCCACCGGCAGGGTTCTTCGTTTGAGCCCGTAGCTCAAGTCGCCGACTACAGGACAATCGAGAAAAGTGAGGTGCAGCCTGATCTGGTGGGTGCGCCCGGTGAGGATCGACACCTCGAGTAAAGAATGGTGGGGGAATGATTCCAGCACCTTGTATTCGCTGATTGCCATCTTGCCCTTGGTTTCAGGGACGATTGCCATGCGTTGGCGGTTGCGGGGGTCACGGCCAATGGCTGCTTCGATTCGACCAGTGGGGGTTGGCGGATGACGGTCTACCAGGGCGATATAGGTCTTTTCTACGAGGCGGTCTTTGAATTGTGCCTGGAGGTGCTGGTGGGTGCGGTCATTCTTGGCGAGGACGATCACACCAGAGGTGTCCTTATCAAGCCGGTGAACCAGGCCCGGGCGCTGCACACCGCCCACGCCCTCAATGTTTGGGGCATGCGCCAGGATCGCATGGATCAGGGTGCCTTGCTGGTGTCCAGCTGAAGGGTGAACGACCATCCCAGGCGGCTTGTTGACCACGATCAGGTTTCGATCTTCATGGATAATATCTAATTCAATTGCTTCGGGAACCAACTCGGAAGGGACACTCTCCGGGATGGTGATTTCGATCAGCTGTGGGGCGTTCAGGCGAGTGCCAGTCTTACGTCTCGGCGTGCCGTCGACGCTGACCATGCCGCTCTGGATCAGTCCCTGGAGAAATGAACGGGAATATTCGGGTAAATGTTCAACCAAAAATAGGTCGAGCCGCTGGCTTTCGTCATGGTTGTATTGAAAGGCCAGGGCTGTATCCGTCATGTTCTGGGTTCCTCAGGGGAAAGCGGTTCCTCAGCGGAGAGCTCTTCATGATCTTTTTTGGCGCGGCGTTCTTTGACTTCCTGAATCAGGACGGCGATCAGCAAAACAGCGACACCGATGGAGATGCTTGAATCGGCGATGTTGAACACCGGGAAACTTCCGACGGAAATGAAATCTGTAACCGATCCGATCAAAATACGATCGGCGAGATTTCCGAGCGCGCCGCCGAGCTGGAGGACCATGGCGGCGCGCAGCGGCCACTCTTCGCGGGCTACCTGGGGGTAGTAGAAGATGATAAAAATTGCAGCGACGATGGCGAGGATAATAAAAAATGTATTCGAATCCTGGAATAGACCAAAGGCAGCCCCGGTATTTTTCCAGTGTACGATCCTGGCATAGGGGGACAGCCACTCCATGCTGTCAGGCAGCCAGGATTGGGTGAAGGGAATGTTGTCGCGCACCAGGGATTTTGTCCACTGGTCTAAGGTGACGATCAGGGCGGCTCCGCCGACAATCGCAGCAATATCTAAAAGCACGCGCTTTGAGTTTTCCTTGGTAAAAACTTCGTTGATTGGTAATGTCACAATTGGGTCCTTTATGCGGGATTAATGTTTGAATTGTACCGTAAATGACGGGGAATTTCTGAAATAATTCCAGGGGAAAAATATATTTGGTTTTTTTCTGACTCATAAACCTTAGATTTGAAAATTCTTAGGTGGCGGGTGTTGAGCTTGCTTAGGATTTCGCAGGAGTTTGTCCTGGTCAGAAAACCCAGTTACCCGGTGCTGATCTTGTGGTAAGGGGTTTGATTGACTGCAATTTTGCACTCTTCGGGGAATTTTTGGAAATTGGCACAATCCTTGCTCCTAGGATGGTAATGAATTTAGCCCTTTTATGCAATTGCCCGTTAAGTGGAATTGCTGTATATTGGACAGTTGAAAGCGATTATTCCTTTCAGCATCAATAGGAGAGTGATTTATGAAACGATTTCTAATCCTCGTTTTTTTAGTAACGCTGATAATTCCCAGCGTGGTATCTGCCGCGCCAGCAGAAAGTGTGCAGGCGGTTAAGATTCCCAACGGACCCAAATTCCGAATTGCCGATGTCGACCGGGGCAACAGCGTGACCCTGGCGATTTCCGAATTCCCCACCGATAAAACCTATAATGTTTATCTTGCCCAGGCAGGGCAGCATTATTCAGACGGGTACAAGGTCGGCACATTATCCGACACCCGAACGGGCTTCCGGGTGACATATTCAATTCCTAAACCGATTGCCCATCAGGCCTACATATCTGTGTTTATTGTCAATTGGAGAGACGGAACCCATGGCTACGATATGTTCGCCAACGATGACGGTTACGATTGGCGTGAACCGCTGGCGCTTTACCCGGTGCATCGCTCGTCAGCGTCATCCGCCGGTAAGTCTGTGGGGATTTTCCAGGGTCCGACATACTGGGTCGAAGAAAACGGTTACCCCGATGAATTTATCCTGCGTTTCACAGACTTTTACGAAGAAGGCAGCTACACGGTTTATGTCGGCGAAAACAACGGCAACTTCCAGGGATATGTCGCTGGATTTGTGAAGCATACCGACGGGATTCAATTCAGGAAAGCATTCCGCCTTCCCCCCGAACTATACGTGGAAGGCATGGAAATCAAAGTGGTTGTCCAGAATGCGTTTAACTCGCACAGCGGCGCAGTCGCCTTCCGCTACCAAAACCCATATAACACCTCCGTGACCCCGAATGGATACTTTACCCAGGGGGACCGTGCTACCGACGGGTCTGGCGGCGCTTACAACAGCAGCGTGACGCCATTCTTAAGTATCCTGAATGTCGTTTCAAATGGCGAGGTCACCCTTCAGACCTACAATTTCCCACCGGAGAAGGATTTCCTTGTTACCATGGGGCCGATGGGCACCAAGGGTGTTGGCGGATATGTGATTGGCACTCAGAATTCAGGTGAGGGTGGTAATTTCATTGCTACTTATCCTGTTCCGATGCAGCTTTATGGCAGCGATATGATCTCGATCCGCCTGGAGTCAACCACATCTGGGCACTACGCCTACGATTATTTCACCAATTCAGATGGCTATAATGCCTCTTCCACCGGCAGCTCGATAATTCCTGGGACAAGCCCGGCGAACTCTGGTTGGACGCTGGCTGCCGGCACCTATCCAAGTACCTCTGTTGTGGGTGTGGTCAAAGACGCAACGGTTACGGTCCAGGGTTCAAACTTCACGACCAATGATACATACACCGTCCGGATGGGACTGTTGGGTACTCAGGGTGTTGGGGGGATCGTGGTTGGTTCGCACAGCACCGGCAGCTCCAGTTCCTTTACCACTTCATTCCCCATCCCACCCAGCCTTGCCGGAGTGGCGCAGATCTCAATTCGTTTTGAGAGCGATAATACGCCTTACTACGCTTACGATTGGTTCAATAATAATTAAGCATTGCAGGGCAGCAAAAAATCAGGATGAACGGGAGCGCAGATTTGCGCTCCTGTTTTTGATCGAACGAGGTTCAATTTAACAATATCGAGCAACAGGCAGCTCGATATTGTTGATCCTATGAAATTCGGTTTGATAAAAAACTTGGGCTTGCCCAAACTTTTTATTTATAATGGCCGGAATTCAAACATGAACCAAAAAGAGATCAGCAAGGTGAGAAAATGACTTAATTCCTCCCTAAAATAAATTAGTGTTTTTTGGGGAATTGTGGTTAAATTATGTAAGCAAAATATCGTTTTGAAAAATTGTGTTGATTTGCAAAGGTATTGCTCAAATACATCAATTGATTATGGAACAAATTACTGCATTTATAAATAAAATTGAAAGTGAAGATCAGATTTCTTCGAGCACTCGAAAAGCGTATTCAAGTGACTTGCTCAAGTTTTCCAGGTATTTGCAAAACAATCAAAAATCAAGGCAGTCGATACAGCAGATCACGCTAAAGCACTTTTTCAGGTTTTTGGAGCATGAGAAAAAACTTGGACTAAAACCGAGTACACTGCACCGAAGGCGGGTTTCTTTGAAAAAATTTGCTGAGTTCTTATCCGACCGCGGGGAGTTGGAGAAAAGCTCGGTGCAGGAAGTGGCGGGTTGGCAG
>JBDLJU010000058.1:0-14760 GCA_039714215.1 Chloroflexota bacterium
CAATCACAATTCAAAATTAATTAAGTACCCCAGTCTCGCAGATAAAGAAAGTCGTACCCAATCGTGCGGTTGCTCAGTTTGGCGATCGGAGGCATCACCCGCTTGAAATGGTTGCGCTGAATCCGCTTCACCACCTCGCGCACGAAGGCCTCTTCAAAGCCGGCTTCGACACATTCCTCCGGCCGGTAGCGCTGGTCGACCAGCAGATAGAGCAGCTGGTCCGCCTGGTCGTAGGTAAAGCCAAGTTCAGCCTCGTCTGTTTGCCCGGCCCACAAATCGGCAGACGGTGCTTTATCGACAATCACATCGGGTACGCCCACTGCTCGCGAGAGTTGGCGCACCTGCGCTTTGTACAGGTCTCCAATTGGATTGATCGCACAGGCTGAGTCCCCAAACTGGGTCGAATAGCCCAGCAGGATCTCGGTTTTATTGCCAGTCCCAACCACCAGCCCGTTAAACTCAGCGGATTGGTCATAGAGCACGATCATCCGGGTGCGGGCCATCACATTGCCGCGCCGCACCAGCGAATCTTCAGGGATGGTCTCCAACAGCGGTTCAGCCATTGGGGTGATCTCGATCGTCTTAGCGGGAACACCCAGGTCATCGATCACCAGCTGGGCATGGTCCAGAGATTCCTGCGAGGAGGCTTTGTAGGGCATCCGCACGACGAGCACATTCTCTGCCCCTAATGCGCCTGCTGCCAGGTAGCAGCTCAGTGCGGAGTCGATCCCACCAGAGAGACCGATCACCGCTTTGGTGAACCCCACCCGGGTGATCTCGCTGTGAATGAAACCGGTTAATATTTTTTGTGCCAAGTCGGTGTTTATCTTCAAATTTTCCATCACATAATTATTGTAAATGATTTTAAGATAAAAGGGAAAACCTAATCACTAATTTTGGGGTCATCCCGATCACCCGTAGGGTGGAGGGATCATTAATCAGTCGGTTATTTATTCAACTGTGTTCTAACCTCGAGTCAAATAACTATAGATCAAAATCTCTAGATTGATTAAATCCGAACAACACAGAGTAACAAAAAGAGCTGCCTGGATTATCAGGCAGCTCTTTTTGTTGTAGGAAACAAACGCACTAAAGATTAGATATACAAATCTCTCCGTGAGTAAGATAGATACGCTGCAACCATCGCAGCCACGACGATCCCTGCGGAAATCCAGAGAAACTCAGGCTCCAGTCGTGATTCACGGAACATGGTCCCGGCATCGAAATATTTGAACGGGGAAAGATAGTTCAAAAACTCCAGGTCCTCATAGAAACCAGAGACGATCGAGATGAAGTAGGTCCCCAGCAGCACCGAGACCGCCGCTGAGCTGGAGCGCTTATGCTGTTTCATCGCACAGCCAAGCAAGATCCCAATGGCCAGGAAGATCATCTGCATGATGAACAATGCAAGCATCCCCAGGGAGACAAAATCGTAAAATTCACTGGTTGGCTCATACTGCTGAGAGGCGGAATACAACGCCCCCCAGGTGACCAGCAGCAGGGCAATGCTGTTAACCACCGCCGCAGCAGCCTTGGCAACGATCAACTTAAAACGGGTCACCGGCAGGGTTAACGAAAACTCCACGGTTTTATCGCGTTCTTCTTTGGAGATGATATCGCTGCCCCACATAGCTGCTGAGATTGAGAGCATCAGCCCGAAATAAGCAAACATCACCCCAAAAAAGCCGCTTAAAGTAGTGAGGTTAAAAGCATTCATGTTGAATGCAGCCAGCAGTCCGGGCGGCAGACCATCGAGGATTGCCAGCAGTTCCGGGTTCTCGTAATACGCGCTGAACTTTGAAAAGCCGATCCAACTGAACAGGATTGCGATCCCGATCCAGATCAGCAGAGACTTAAAATTCGCTTTCAGTTCTCGCAAAAAGATATTCATTTTGCTTCTCCTTATACCGCCGAGGCGATGTTTCGCCTGGCATACAGCAGGTAGCTGCCCAGGATCGACAGAATAATCACGGTTACACTGATCATCACCAGCGGTATGTCGTACTCAAGGTGAGCGAGGATGTAATGCGGGTCAAAATGTTTAAACGGTGAGATGATTTCTAAAGAAGCATCTCCGAGCATCCCGCCAAAAGCGCTGAGCACATACATCCCAAAAGCCAGCGCCATCGAGTACGGAGTCACTGCTCGCACCCGCTTGACCAGCAAAGAAATCAGCATCCCAAAGGAAAGGAAAAACAGCTGGAAGACCACAATCGTCGCCAGCACCATGATCAAAGCACCAGTGTCGTATTCTGCGCCATCGCTGACCATTTCGATCACCACAAAACTGGCAATCCACACCACAATATTGGTAATCGTCAGGCTGGTGATCGCTGCCAGCAGCTTGCTGGTTAAAATCTTTGTCCGGCTGATCGGTTTTGCCAGCAAAAAATCGGCAGTCAGTTCTCTTTCTTCAATCGAGACCAGCGAGAAGCCGTAATTGGAAGCCTGGATGGCCAAACAAACCTGCGCAAAGAGGAAGACGACAGGGAAAAATCCCAGAACCGTCGACCAGTCCATGTTTTCCATCCCAAACGCGACCAGCAGCTCCGGCGGGAAACTGCTCATCATCTCATTCAGCAGGTCAGTTTCCGCGCCGATTACAGAAAATGCAGACAGGTACACCCACAACAGCGCGGCGATTGAGACTGACCAGATCATTACAGACCTGAAGTGCATTTTAAATTCTTGTTTATAGATATTCATCGGCAGCGCCTACTCGTAGTAGTGCATGAAGATCTCTTCAAGCGTGGGCTCTTCGATCGTCACGTCAATTAGTTCTTTCTGGCTGATCAATTTGGTGACCGTATTGATATCACCTTTGAAGAAAAAATTCAGGCTGCTGTTTTCCTTGACCAGGTTGCTGGTTCCATCAACCATGTACAGCTTCTCATCAAGATCATCTGCGGTAATCCGGATCTTTTTGTAGTTATCCTTCTGCAGGGTCTTGATGTCCTGGATATTGATCACGCTGCCTTCTTTGATGATCGCCACCCGGTTGCACATTTTTTGTACCTCACCAAGGATATGTGATGAGAAGAACACGGTTGAGCCTTTCTTGTTTTCGTCTTTGATCAGGTCAAAGAATTTTTTCTGCATCAACGGGTCCAGGCCGCTGGTTGGTTCATCCAAAACAATTAATTTCGGCGAATGCAGCAGCCCCTGCACAATCCCGACCTTTTTCTTATTTCCATAAGAGAGGTCATCAATCCGGCGCTTGAGGTCAAGCTCCATGATCTCAGATAATTCTTTGATCCGCTGGGTGCAGTCTTTTTTATAAAAGCTGGCGGAGTATTTCAACAGCTCGTGGACCTTCATCCCCTCGTAGTAGAACACCTCTGAGGGCAGATAGCCGATATCCTGGCGGATCTCTGGTCCATACTTAATCACGTCTTTACCAAATATCTTGGCGTCCCCGCTGGTAGGATAGATCAGGGACAAAAACAGGCGGATCGTGGTTGATTTCCCAGCCCCATTCGGACCGATAAAACCAAATATTTCACCTTCGTCCACCTTGAAAGACACATCCTCGATCCCCCTGGCCTTGCCGTAGTACTTGGTTAAGTGATTGACTTCGATAATGCTCATTGTTGCGCTCCTCTTCGGTTAATTCTGTGCATTTTTAGATCATTTTGCAAAAAAAAGCCTGGACAAAAAAATTGACCAAGCTCAGAAAGCCCAGCCGCACAGATTAGCTCGCTTTTTTTGATAAATAGAATTCATGGCACTCCGCCGCTTGATTTGGCAGCTCAGCTGGCAGATGCCCACAAGGATTAATCCTACAACCAGAAATATTAGCTGTCAAGATTAATTGAACACCACTCAGCATCCCCAAAGATCTACCAATATACCGTTTACTCTCATAAATTGCTGCTGCCCAGCTGGTTAGCTGAAATGTTCAATGATCAGCTGGCTGACCTCTTCTGGCTTGTCATGCAGCACCCAATGGGTGGCATCCTCAAAGGTCACCAGGCGGCCATCCGAGCAGTATTCCAGGCTGAGTGGGGCCATCTCATAGCTCAGGTGTGGATCTCGCTTTCCCCAGAGGATCAAAGTCGGCACCTTAATTTGGGGCGAAAGTTCCGATTTCCCCATGGACCGCAGTGAAGCGCGGTACCAGTTGATCATCGCCTTAATTGCTCCGGGCTGCTCCCAGGCAGTTCGATAGCGCTCCCGCGCTTCATCAGACAGTCTCTTAGGCAGCGACCTGATCAAAAACTGCCAGTTATCTGCCCGCACCAGTCTTTCCGGCAGCCACGGAATCTGAAAAAACAGCATGTACCAGCTCTTCTTGATTTGCGAGAAATTGGAGCGCAGAAATTCTTGCATCACAAGCGGATGCGGCACATTGGCGATCACCATGCGCTTGATCCGCTCAGGATAACGCATCGCCATCGTCCAGCTGACCATTGCCCCAAAATCATGTCCGGCGAGGTAAAAACGCTCAGCGCCCAACCCATCCGCCAGGCCAATCATATCTTCCGCCAAAACAGACATCTGGTAACTGCCAACCCCTTTGGGCTTCTCGCTCAAGTTGTAGCCGCGCTGATCTGGAGCAGCGACCCGGAACCCCGCCTTGGCCAGACGCAGCATTTGTGCTTCCCAGCCAAACCATGCTTCAGGGAATCCGTGCAGCAAAATCACCAGCTCCCCGTGCTTCGGTCCCGCAAGAGCGGTCTGCAGGTTGATCCCATTGGTTTTTACTGTCTCAAAGCGAATCGGGTTCTCCATTTCATGCTCCTTCACCATTAATAATTTGCAAATTACCAGACCAAATTATAATTTTTCAGTTATTGTTACTCCAACAATTCCTCCATCAAACGGGCTGCCTCACCCACATACCCCTCACACTGGCCGATCAGCTCACGTTCCTGATAGGCTGCCTGTCCAGCCTCCGTGCCCAGTTCCAAATCGAGCAGCTGGGAGCAGTTCGTCGAACCAAATTTTTCTTCAAACGCCCCAACCAGCTTTTGGGTCTTCTGATAGAGCAGATCACGCTCACCCTGGCTGTCCCCTCGACCATACCTTAATCCCAGGCTCATCACCGCCCCGCTCAGGGCACCACACATCCCGCCTGTCTGGGCAACTCCGCTGCAGAAACCGGAGGCAATTTTAGGGATCAAATCCGACTTAATATCCTGCCCCTCTGCGGCCGCCATCAGCACACTTTCTGCACAGTAGTACCCTGAATTCCAAAAGCTTACCGCACGCTCAGAAATCGATCCCATCTGATTTGCACTCCTTTGTTCTTCCTGACCTATCTAATTCAACGGCGCAGATCGAATCGCCACAAGCCGGCCTGTTCAGCAGCCTGGTAAGCCTGTCTGATTTCTTCAGCAGACGCCCGCTGGTTGATCTCGGTATATTTTTCTACGGAGACCTTCCCCTCCGGCCGGTACTGCCCCATGATATTGATGTAGGTATCCAGCGACACCCGTTCAGCCAAAAAATTCATCAGCGGTTCAATCTCAGCAACATCTCCCGGCATCACCAGGTGACGAACAAGCAGACCTCGCTTGGCAATCCCATGCTCATCCATCTTTAATTCCCCAACCTGGTTTTGCATTTCGATCAGCGCTACTTTAGCAGTTGCCGGGTAATCCATCGCCCGCGTATAACGCCGGGCGTTGCGCGGGTTGGCAAACTTGAAATCCGGCATGTAAATATCCACAACCCCGTTCAGCCAGCGCAGCATCTGTAAAGTGGTATACCCTGAAGTGTTATAGACCAATGGCAACCGCAGACCGCCTTCAATCGCGATCGGGAGAGCTTCCAGGATCTGCACGACGACATGGTCTGGGGTGACCAGGTTGATATTATGGCAGCCGATCTCCTGCAGTGAGAGCATCATCGCTGCCAGCTCCGCTGCGGAAACTTCCTTCCCCACGGTGTGATGGCTGATATCCGCATTTTGGCAGAACACGCAGCGCAGGTTGCACCCCGAAAAAAAGATTGTCCCGCTTCCCCGCCGGCCGCTGATGGGGGCTTCTTCGCCCCGATGCGGGAAAGCGCTGCTGACCACCGCATACCGTCCTATTTCGCACACCCCGGTACCCCCCTCCACCCGGTTGACCTTACACAAGCGCGGGCAGATCGTGCAGTTTTCCAGGGCCGCAAGCCCCTCTTCCACCCGCGTGACAAGTTCCCCGCTGCGGTAAGCGGCCAGATACGCAGGCTCAAATTCTTTTTCAGGGATAAAAAAACGCGGGTCCGTGGACATCATTCCCAAAAGTATAGCAATCAAGATCGCCTTATGCAAGCCTTGGACTTAAAGAAAAGAATCCCGAGATGATCACTGCTCGGGATTCTGACTTAACCAGACTCTACTTTCCGATCCGGGCCAATTCTCGGCTGTATTGGTAAGCTGAAACCAGGAAGAACACCAGAAAGAGCAGTCCTAAGAAGCCGACAAACAGATCAAACAAGGACAGGGGAGCGGCCAGCAAGGGCACGTTGAACATCGGGTTTCCCAAAAAGAATACCAGCGTATTGGCAATTATGATTAACACGCGTACTTCTGTTGGTCCCAATTTCCCGTAGGAAATCTTGAAGACATCATCCACATAGGTGCGCAGGAAAACATGCACCGCCATCATCAAATAACCAATCAACGTAAAAGCAGCAACATCAAAGCGAACCAGGGGGGATAAGCCCAAACCGATCACCACCAGGAACTCATTGAAGACATCGACGACATGATCGACGTAATACCCGTAGTTTGGCCGCTCGATCTTACGGTAGCGGGCCAGGGTGCCGTCCATACTGTCACCGAACCAGTTGACAAATAAACCAAAGCTCGCCAACCACAACCATGCCATCTGATACCGGGTGAGAATATATCCAGCAGCAATAAGCACGGCTCCAATCACGCCAATGATCGTCATTGTGTCGGGCGAAGCCCAGGCAGGCGTGTGTTTGGAAAAGAACTGAAGGGCAGGTCGCTCAAGCGGACCTAATAAAATATCATTGACTCGGGTATGTTTTTTGCTTTCTTCTGCCATCATCATTCTCCTCTTTGTTATTCACTTTCTACTGCAGCAATAGTCAGCATTTTTTTGATCTCGATGGGGATTACCACAAGTAATATTATCAAACAAATAGCTGTTGTGGAAATCCCAACTACCTTAACAATAGTATCTACATGCATGATCGATTCGGTGGCAAAGTAGCCCAGCGAAACCATCGAAAGGGTGAATAAAATCTCTCCAATAATCACTACCGGGAACCAGCGCCGCCATTCGATCCGGCACAAACCCGCAGAGATCACAGCTGGAATCGCCAGTCCAAGTGAAAGTTTTCCCAGGAGCAAAATCTTTAAATAATGTTTCTGCATCCCGTTTTGGAATAATTCCACCAACTCTTTGCGCTTTCCTTTCTTTTTTCTGTAATACCGGTCCAATTTTCCGAGCTGGCCGATGTTGTACCAAAACACATCTGCAATCAAGCTGCCAATCACCGAGGTAAGTCCCGCCATCAACGGGTTAAACAAACCTGCAGAAATTCCTGCGCCGATCAATATAGCAACCGAAGGTCCTTGTAAGATCACAAACACCAATAAAACCAAATAGTTCCAGTTTCCAATCGATGGAAGCTGACCAATCTGCAGCGCATACCAAAACTGCCCAAAGGAATTTAATATACCATCAATGGATACCACTTATGCCTCCCCATCTCCCATCTCTTCCATTGGCCAAAATGGATGGTACATACTCCATTGACCAGGGTTCTGCGCTACTAACTCCTCAAATATCCCAACCAGCTGTTTGGTAATCTCAACCACATCAGCTTCTCGGTTCCCAGTAGTAACCACCTCTACAGGGGGAAGATTATGAATTTTATAACCTTCAACCGGATCTAAGTAAAAACTAACCACCATCAGCCGTGCCCCAGACAGCAGCGCCAACCGGGCACCCCCTAATGGCACGAATGCAGGTTTGCCAAACACCTTCACAGTGGTGCCCTCTTCCGGGCAAGGCCAATCCAGGGCGGTTGCCGCCACGCCGCCTTTCCTCAAACGGCTGATCGCTTGCCGCAAAGAAAGCGGTGTGATCGGGGTGACCTCGTAGCCAACCGAAGCCCTGAAATCATTCATCAACTTAAAACCCTCTGGAGGGGCTGCCAGGGAAAGCAGTTGAATTTTTAATCCCTTTGCTGCCACCGCCATTGCTCCCAAATCAAAATTGCCGGTATGTGTGCCGACCAGCAGCACCCCCTGTCCACGGTCAACCGCTTCAGTAATATGATCAATATATTCCTGGGGAATATCCACTGCCTGTTCTACCTCTGCCAATGACCTGCCGAGATAACGGTAGTGGTCGTAGTAAAACCTTCCCCCATTGAAAAACACCTCTCTGGTAACTTGATCAAGCTGTTCAAGATTGCGATCAATCCCAGGAAAGTGGGACAGATTGTGACGGACAATATCGTACACTCGCGGTTTACGCCGCATTACTTGATTTGCCGCTATCCGGATCAATCCGTGAGCAAGCCAGGCAGGTAAAACTCTCGCTAGCCACAGCGTAAATTTAATGAAGGTTGGTTTTTGGGCAAACTCTCTTAAATCCATAAAAACCGGGCCTGATCCATTTCTCCTAGAACAGATTTAATTATAGTATAAAATTGTCCTTGTTCAATCTCCAGGAAACTATGATGAAATTCCGGGGAAAATCCCTTAACCTCCCCTTTTCAGTCAAGCGAACCCCAACATGCGGCCATCTGGCAGCAACTATTCTGTTCCAACTTCAATTTATCCCTAGGATTGGGTGAAATTCAAGCGCCAGGTGCCCCAATAGCCGCCCTCACACTCACGCCCGGTAAGCCCATCGACCGGATCCCCGCCCCCTTCCAGCCGGATTGTGTAGCTGAGGGCAGGCTGCATCTCATAATCGGCATAGCCCAACCCAAATTCTGGCTTCAAGCCGGTCACAAAACGGTTAACCCCGCCATCCCAGGTAATCACAATCCCCACTCCCGGGACAGGGTTCCCGGAGGCATCAAAAACAAACACCTGGATTTGGGGAGGCGAGATGTCCTCATCGCATACCAATGCGTAATCTACCAGAGAAAAAGGTGCGCCCTGAGTCGCGGTAGGAGTGGCGCTTGCCTGCGGGGTGATCGTAAACCGCGGGGTCGGCGTGACACCCGCGCTGGTTGTCTCATTGCTTCCGCCAGGATTGCTGCTATTTTGACCAGGAGTGCTGGTAGGCGCCTGCACGTTTCCCGGCGTTGGTGTCTCAGGATAGGCAATCTCGATGGCTGCGCTGTCCTGACCTCCCTTAATATGCGCAGCGAGAATGCCCAGGGCACGCGCTGCCTCGGCCGCGCCGTCTTGCCCCAATGTAAGCTGTGCCTGCACCGCCAACTCCCGAGCGGGGTCGGCATCACCCAGCAGCGCCAGGCGCGATTCTGCCCGTCCGAGGTCGCTGTTTGAGATATATGCCCGGGCAATTAATTCCCGGTAGGCATCTTTGAAATCATCGCGGAGCACCGCGGGGCTGGCTTCGAAGGCGTCCACCGGGATCCATAACCAGGCGTACAGCACCCCAAGCACAATCCCAAGGATCAATCCCGTGAGCAGATACAGCGGCGCTCGACCTGGGTTACTCATCAGCGCTTCCTTCCAAACCAGGGTCCCAGGTAGAGAGGGTCTCGCCCAGATCGCGCATCAGCACCAGGTCATCCGGCTGGTAGCCCGCATCCAGGGCGAAAGCCAGGGCTTCATTGACCAGCTCTGCTGGAGGCGCGCTGCCCAACAGCGCCAACTGGCGAACAGCCAGGGCGGCATCTTTTTCGGTTTCGTAGACTTCAGCAACCATCAGCACATAATCTGCCTGATAGTCAACCCGCAGCGTGTCTGGGGAAGCATCCACCAGTTCCACCGGGTTAACCTCGCGTCCGTAGAACACCCCTAAGGCAACCCCTAAGATTATTGCGAAAACAAACAACACATAACGCAGCATATTCATTTATTCTGCCACAGACCAGCGCACGGTGCAAGCCAGCCTGCCATAGAGAAATCACTCTTTCGTCAAATCTTTATTGTTCTTTGAGTAAATCTTCCAAAGCCTCCAGCAGCAGGCGGACATTTTCTTTGCTCGAGCTGAAACCCATCAGCCCGATCCGCCAGACTTTCCCTGCCAGCGGACCAAACCCGCCGGCGATCTCAATATTATACGCATCGCGCAGCCGGGTGCGGATTTTTGCCTCATCCATTCCGGCTCGGATTTGAGGTGTGGTCAGGGTCGCCAGCCGCCGTTCTTCGGGCACGAGAAGCGGAAAATCTAAATTCTCCAGCCCTTCCCAGAGCATTTTTGCATTCTCCAGGTGGCGGGTCACCCGCGCCTCCAGACCCTCTTCAGCAGTTATGCGAAGCGCTTCACGCATCGCATAATTCAGATTCACCGGTGCAGTATGGTGATAGTTGCGCGGCGCGCCCCAGTAGTCCATCAGCATCTTCAAATCCAGGTACCAGCTGGTGACCTTGCTCTTCCGCCCCTGCAGTTGTTCCCAGGCACGCGGGCTGATCGTGATTGGCGCCAGCCCCGGCGGAGCGGAGAGCGCTTTTTGGCTGCCGCTGTAACAAATATCGACCTCCCACTGATCCACCGCCACCCGCACGCCCCCCAATGAGGCCACCGTATCCAGCAGGAACAGCGCGCCATGTTTGTGGGCAGCATCCGCCATTGCGCGGATCTCAGTCTGCTCCACACCGGTAGAGGTCTCCCCGTGCACCATGGCCAGCATCGTGTACTTATCCTTGGCCAGGGCGGTCTCGATTTCCGCGGGATCAAAAGCTTCCCCCCACGGACGGTGGATCCGGTCGACTTGCGCGCCGTAGCGCTCCGCCATTTCCCCGATCCGCTCACCGAAATAACCGATCACCGCCAGCAGCACTTTGTCACCTGGCTCGACAAAATTACACACCGCCGCTTCCATCCCCGCACTGCCGGTCCCCGAGATTGTCAGGGTAACTTCATTCCTGGTCTGGAAGGTATCGCGCAGTAAATCCTGGAGATCATCCATCACCTGCAGATATTCTGGATCGAGGTGACCGACCACAGGGGTCGCCATCGCATTCAGCACCCGGGCATCCACCATGCTCGGACCGGGTCCCAGCAGCACCCGTGGAGAAATTTGTAAATCTTGGTATTTTTCAGGGTTCATCTTTTCACCAATCCGTTTTTCTATTTGCTTACTCCTTGGCAGACATCAAACCAGGCAAACCTGATACCTGATTTTAGCGCCAGGCTCTGCTCAATTGTACCCTGACATCCAGGTCAGACCTATCCTATCGAGCTGTGTTCGATCAATAATCCAGCCCCCCAACCGGCTGAAATCATGTACAATTTCTGCATGCCGACTAAGCTTAATCCTGCCCAGATCATCTCATGGCGCAGCGCTCGCCGCCGAGAGCGCAAGCAAGGACCCAAAGGCTCGCTGCCGCGCTTTGCCGCCGGACTGCTGGCCCTGGTCAGCGTGCTGCTCGCCGTGGGCGTGATCCTCACTGCCTATTACTACGTCACCTTCACCAGTGATCTGCCCGCTATCGCCGGGCTGCCCAGCCTGCTCGGTCCGGGAGGCGGCTTACGCTATCCCACCCAGGTATTTGACCGCAGCGGAGAGCATCTGCTCTATACATTTGAAAACCCGAACACGATCCCCGCTGAATACCTCTATATTGAAGCAATCCCGATCAGGGCAGTCGAAGCCACCATCCTGGTACGCGACCCAAACTTCTGGGAGCACCCCGGCTACGAACTGAATGCCGAGAAACCCTCACTTGCGGAACAGCTTGTCCTGGAACTGCTGCTGGAAAACGAAACAGAGGGACTGGAAAAAACCTGGCGCACCCGTCTGCTTGCGGTACAGATCACCAAAGAGTTCAGCCAGGAGACGATCCTGGAATGGTATCTGAACAACGCAAATTACGGTCAGCTCGCATTTGGGATCGATGAAGCTGCCTGGGTTTATTTTGGCAAATCCGCCCAGGAGATCAACCTCGCCGAGGCGGCGCTGCTCGCCGCTGCGGTTGATGCTCCGGCGCTCAACCCGATCGACACCCCAAAGCTTGCAATCGAACGCCAGGGACATGTGCTCAACCAGATGCTTGCCGCAGAACATATCACCACCGACCAGGCGTTCAGCGCCAACAATGACCCGATCCTGGTGCAGACCAGCGCGCAGAGCACCCAGATCATCGCCGCCGACTTTGTCTATGCTGCCCTGGATTCGCTCGCTGACGCTCTCGGAGAATCCCGCATCCAGCGCGGCGGCTATCAGATCAACACCTCGCTCGACCTGGACTTACAAAACCAGGCGGCCTGCACCCTGCAGGTGCAGCTCTCCCGGCTGGACGGCAGCCTGCCCCCCGACACCCTCGGCGGGATCGACTGCCCTGGCGCGGCCCTGCTGCCCCGCCTGAACAATGATGAAATCCTCAAGCTGCCCGGCTCCACCGGGGGCGTGGTGGTGATCGATCCGGTCAGCGGAGAAGTGCTTGCCCTTGCCGGTAAAGCCGCTGACCCGCAGCCCGCTGGCACAATTTTGACTCCGTTCATTTACCTGACCAGCTTCACCCGCGGCCTGAACCCCGCCTCGCTGGTCTGGGACATCCCCGCCAACCTGCCAATCAGCCTCAGCGGCTACACCAACCAGGATGGCGAGTACCACGGACCGATGCGCATCCGCACTGCAATCACCCAGGATTACCTGATCCCTGCGCTGTCTGTTTTGCAGCAAGTCGGTCCCAGCAACGCCTGGCGCACCGCCCAGCAGTCCGGGATCTATGGCCTCGAAATGCCCTCAGTAGAAGACGGCTACAGCCCGATCATCGACCAGGGCAGGGCCTCACTGCTCGAGGTGACTCACGCCTACAGCCTGTTCGCCAACCAGGGCACCCTGACCGGGCATGTGCTCAACCCGCAGGACGACAGCATGCCCCCCATCACGGTGCTGACCGTCGCTGACCACCTCGGACGGATCGTGCTCGACAACCGCGTCTCCCAAATCCGCCCGGTGACCACTGCCCAACTGGCCTACCTGATCACCGATATGCTCAGCGACGAGGTTGCCCGGCGGGCCAGTCTCGGCCACCCCAACCCGCTTGAAATCGGGCGTACCGCCGCTGCCAAGCTCGGTCAAAACCTGACTGGCAGCAGCACCTGGACGGTGGGTTACACCCCGCAGCGGGTGGTCGGCGTGTGGCTGGGGACGCCGCAGAACAACGGTACCGAAATTCAACTATCACGTTTGGTGTCTTCCGGCGTATGGCATGCGGTCACCAAAACTGCCAGCGAGGAACTCCCCATCCTTGCGTTCAGCGAACCGGTCGGGATTCAGCACCTCACCGTCTGTGACCCTTCCGGGCTGCTGCCCACCGAGTACTGCCCCACCACCGTCTCTGAGACTTTTATCACCGGCAGCGAGCCGCTGCAAACCGACAACCTCTACCGCCCCTATACGATCAACAACCAGACCGGTCGCCTGGCAACAATCTACACCCCGACTGAATTCCTCGAAGAAAAGGTTTATCTGGTTGTGCCTCCCGAAGCGGTGGAGTGGGCCCGGGAGCAAGGTGTGGAACTCCCCCCAGACAGCTATGATGTGATCTTCAACCCCGGTCCCGCCAGCGAGACGGTCAGTATTGCCTCCCCAGAGATCTTTGCTTATGTTTCCGGAGAGGTCGAGATCACCGGCAGCGCCGGGGGCGACAGCTTCAACTACTACCGGGTGCAGATCGGCGCCGGGCTGAACCCGCGACAGTGGCTGCAGGTCGGCGACGGGCGCAATACCCCGGTGTATGATGGCACCCTCGCCGAGTGGGACACCAGCGGGCTGGACGGCTTATACGCCATCCAGCTGCAGGTGATCGATGACGACCAGGTGATCCAGACCTCCTTCATCCAGGTGACGATCGACAACCAGCCGCCGGTGATCCAGGTGCTCCATCCCGGCGAGGGACAGGTCTTCAGCTACCCCGCAGAGCGGATGATCACCTTCCAGGCGCAGGTCACCGACAACCTGGGGATCGACAAGGTCGTCTTCCTCGTTGACGGCGAGCTGGTCTCCAGCCTCAGCGACCCGCCTTACGCCGCCCCCTGGACGGGCGAACGCGGCGAGCATGAACTCACCGTGCGCGCCATCGACCAGGCCGGCAACCAGGTGGAGATGATTATGGTTTTCTCGATTGAATAATGATTGTTGTCAAATCTCCCCATTATTAGCATCATCATATTTTCGTCATTCTGAGCGACCGAGTGAAACGAGGGAACGAAGAATCATTATTGGGACAATTAAAAAACTAAGCCAGAATTAAACACATACTCCATAAAGATTCCTCCGCCCTTCGGGCGATCCGAATGACAAATTATCAGGCGCTTCCTCTCTAGGTAGCCGTTAGACTTCCTCCATTCGCATGCGAGCTGCGCTCGCGGTGCTCAGTCGGAATGACAAATTATCAGCCGCACCATCGACCAGGCCGGCAACCAGGTGGAGATGATTATGGTTTTCTCGATTGAATAATGATTGTTGTCAAATCTCCCCATTATTAGCATCATCATATTTTCGTCATTCTGAGCGACCGAGTGAAACGAGGGAACGAAGAATCATTATTGGGACAATTAAAAAACTAAGCCAGAATTAAACACATACTCCATAAAGATTCCTCCGCCCTTCGGGCGATCGGAATGACATAATTTATTGTATTCTTGGTAGTTTCGGATCGAAACGCCCTACGCTGCCCCCCAATGTAACTGTAGTTAC
>JBDLJU010000059.1:0-14661 GCA_039714215.1 Chloroflexota bacterium
CGAATTCAAAGTGTTGTCACGGTTGGAGCATTATCCCATCCTGTTGAGGTCATGAAATTGGGGTTTCAAGAAAAACATATTCCGTATTTTCCCCTGGTATGGGCGCTTTTGAAATATATGGAATTTAGATTCAGGATAAACTTTAATCAAATTGCCCCAATAACTAATATTCAAAATACAAATGCAAACATTTTATTGATCCATGGAAATGAAGATACTACAATCCCTCTGGAACAAGGGAAAGCCTTGCACGCCGCTGGAAACTTTGAAAAGGCCCGCTTATGGATTGTTCCTGGAAAAGGACATAGCAACTGCCACACCTATCCGGAGTTTTGGCAGAAAATTAAAGTGTTTTTAGGTAATACGATTCCCGTGCGTGATCTGGAATCATAATTCAATTGAGGGAAGACCATCGATCAAAAAAAGACCGGTTTGCCGCGAGGCGGAATTCCGGTCTTACTGGTGGAGATGGCGGGAATCGAACCCGCGTCCGAAAAAATAGATCAGCGAACTTCTACGAGCGTAGTTTTCTGTTAGAGTTTCGCCGGTTGAGCAACAAAAAACAAAAGCTTCAACCAGCTAACCGCTAAGGCCCGAAAGCCTTGCTTAGGCACGTTTAGCGATGTCCCGTGCGGCACTCTGGCTTTGCGACGCCTGACCCGCTACCCGCCAGAGGAGGGGAGTGGGGGGCGTGATCCGCTATTGGATCATATGCTTTCTGCTAGGCGCTTACGCAGCCAGGGGCAGTGCAGCATAGTTGTTAGTGTTTTTGACACTTATTTGGTTGTGCGGATTTTACGAGGTCGGCACCTCTCGGCTCGCAGTCCGTGACCAGCCTTTCCCGTCGAAGCCGATCATCCCCGGATTGTTAAATAGATTCTAACATGAAATTATTGTAGGTGTTGGGGGTTCTAAGATGATTCTAATTATTTTTGGATACTCATTCTGGACTATGCTACACTTAATCTAATCTTATCTCGAGTAAGAACTATTATAAGTTGAAAGGATCCTTAGATGACGATTAAAAGAGTATGGCATGGTTGGACAACAAAAGAAAATGCTGATCAATATCAGAGTATCCTGCTAAATGAAGTTATTCCTGGCATTGAGGTTAAAAAAATCCCTGGATTCAAAAAATTTGAAGTATTAAGAATTGAGCTGGAGGACGAAGTTGAATTTGTCACCATCATAACTTTTGAATCGCTGCAAAATGTGATTGCATTTCAGGGTGAAGATTATAAAAAAGCTTATGTCCCAGATGCAGCAAAAAAGGTGCTCAAAAGATGGGATTTAGAAATCCCACATTATGAATTGATCGAAACACGAACATATTAGCGTTATTCGCCTGCACACAGGCAGTGGAATTGTAAGGGACACCGGATGGCTTCAATACCCTTTTCTAATCATCCTCCCGGTCTCTGGATAGCTGGCTTATCCCAATTAAAACCTGGGTATTAAACAAAAAAGGAACTGGTGATCACCAGTTCCGAAATTTTATTGGGGGTTTAAAGATGGTTCTAATTTATTTACACCAGGCTGGCTTTTGGTGGATGTTACCAGCCGAAATCCTTGCCGAGTAAGCCATACAGCTTTTGGTTGTAGGGCTGATAATACGCCTCCAATTGCTGCCGCGTTTCAGGTTTCATCGGTTGGTAGCCGCCCGGGTTTGAGTTTTTGAAGTTGGCTGGCAGCCACTCGGGTAATCCTAAAAACTTGATAATTTTTTGGTATACCCCGGCGGTGTCTGCATAAAAATTCTCACTGGTGTCAATGAAGAACTGCTCGCGCGGGAAGTATTCAAACCAGCGCTCGAGTTGCTCGACATACAAGCCGCGGGCCATGTAGCTGTGGTTCATAAAGTGGTGCATATCGCTGTCTTTGTTTTGGCTGAGTTCTTCGATCACGTTCCCAAGGCGTCCTGGTTCAAGCTTTAATACTTCTTCAAAAGAAACGGTTTCCTGGCCGAGGCGTTTGAGGTGATGGTAGTGAGAATAAGCCCGGTCAACGGGGTTGCGCAGCAAAACGATCAGTTTTACCTGAGGAACGAGTTCAAAAACTCGCTTTGGCGCCTGCGGGTGGAAGATCGTATCCTGGCTGGCTTCCCCCACCATGGTATTGCCCTCCCTCCGCTTCCATACCGGTGGGAAGTGCGAGCGGTACCATAGCTCGGGTTGGTGGTAGTTATGGTCGAAATATTTGGGGGCTTTCTTGTAAATCCTCAGCACCTGGGGGTGCTGCACGATGTAGTCATAAAAAGAGGTCGAGCCGCCTTTATGGGCGCCAATCATCAAGAAATCTGGCATTGTGCGCAAAGGGGAAGTCAAGATTGAGTATGTGCGGTAAAGGTTCTTCAACATGGTTTGCCTGTCTGGCAACCCTGGGGAATCCTGTTTTGGGGTCATACGGGGATTATATCAGCCTTCGTTATTTTTGTCCCCTCTGGCTGATTTAATTCAAAACTTTGCTGGAGAATGCGGCGATTTCTCCAAAAGCTTAGCGCTGATCCCCTCAGTTTCACTTCTTTCTAAAAAAAGATGGAGAATGCGGTGGATTTCCCAAAAGCTTAGCGTTGAAATCCTCAGGTTCACTTCTTATTAAGTATGGCTGGAGAATGCTCAGCATTCTCCCAACGGATAGCCCTTCGGGCTATCCGTCCCCGACCTGAGACCTTAAATACGCCTCAATGAATCCATCCAGCCCACCGTCGAGCACGGTCTGGGCGTTGCCGACCTCAAAGTTGGTGCGGTGGTCTTTCACCATCTGGTAGGGATGGAGCACATACGAGCGGATCTGGCTGCCCCATTCTGCTTTTTGATACTCGCCGCGCAGCTTGGCGCGCTGCTTATCTTCCTCTTCCTGGCGGACGGTCAATAAGCGGCCGCGCAGCACCTGCATCGCATTTTCTTTGTTCTGGGTCTGGGAACGCTCATTCTGGCAGGAGGCCACGATCCCGCTGGGGATATGGGTGATCCGTACGGCGGTGTCGTTCTTCTGTACGCTCTGACCGCCAGCCCCGCCTGCCCGGAAAGTTTCAATTTTCAAATCAGAGCTGTCAATCTCAATATCGTCGTCGGATTCTACCTGGGGGAGCACCTCAACCTGGGTAAACGAGGTGTGCCGCCGGTGGTTGGAGTCAAACGGGGAGAGGCGCACCAGGCGGTGGACGCCTTTCTCAGGGCGCAGATAGCCGTAGGCATACTGCCCGCTGACCGAGATCGTTACGGTCTTGATCCCCGCCTCTTCGCCTTCGGTCAGGTCAATGATCTCGGTATCGTAGCCGCGCTGTTCTGCCCAGCGCAGATACATGCGCTGCAGCATCGCCGACCAGTCCTGCGAGTCGGTGCCGCCCGCCCCGGCGTTGATCGTCAGCAGGGCGTTGCCCATGTCGTGCTTTCCGGCCAGCATGGTATCCAGCTCTTTCTGGTCGACCAGCTTTACCAGTTCGGCGGTTTCGGGTTCCAGTTCTACCCGCAGGCTTTCATCCCCCATCTCTGCCAGCTCACGGGCATCAGATAGGCGCTGCGAGAGGCTTTTCCAGCTCTCAATGTCCTGCCGCATGACGGAAATTTTCCGCATCAGTTGTTGGGCGTGCTTTTGGTTATCCCACAAATTTGGGTCTTCAGATTCTTTTTCTAATTCAGCCAGCTGTGCTTCCCGCGTCGGCAGGTCAAAGCCGCACCAGAAGGGCTTGAATTTTCTCCTCTTTTTTACGGAGAACTGCCACCAGGTCTTGCATCATTTCACCTCAAACTCACAATTCATAAATCACTATTCTCAAAAATCCCGTCAATGAACGCCTGCGGGTCAAACGGCTGCAGGTCATCGGCGGATTCGCCCAGGCCGGCGAACAAGATCGGCAGCTCGAGGGTCTCCTGAATGGCGAAAGCCATCCCGCCGCGAGCCGAGGAATCCAGTTTGGCGAGAATTACACCGGTCACCTCGACGGCTTCCTTAAAAGCGATCGCCTGCTGCAGCGCATTTTGACCGGTGGTGGCGTCCATCACCAACCAGACGGCATGCGGCGCCCCGGGGAGCGCTTTGCCGGAGACGCGGTGCACTTTTTTGAGTTCTTCCATCAAATTATAACGCGTATGCAGCCGCCCGGCAGTATCGATCAGCAGCAGGTCGTCCCCGCGGCTGACCGCTGACTTAATTGCATCATAGGTCACTGCGCCGGGGTCGCCCCCAGGTTGGCTGGCAATCACCCGCAGGTCGAGGCGTTCGCCCCAGCTCTGGAGCTGGTCGATTGCCGCAGCCCGGAAGGTATCGGCTGCCGCCAGGGAGATACTTTTGCCTGCCTGCTGGAAGCGTTTACCCAGCTTGGCAGTGCTGGTTGTTTTTCCGGAGCCATTCACGCCGACCATCAAAATTACCGTTGGTCCGTCCGGATTGAAAGTAATCTCGGGTGGGGGAGCGATCCGCTCTTCCAGGCTGGCACGCAGGCCCTGTCTGAGCTGCTCGGTTTTGGTCCAGCCGTGCTCCCTGGCTGCGGTCTTCAGCTCAGTGAGGATTTGCTCACTGGTGGCGATCCCCAGGTCAGCCTGGATCAATAACGCTTCGAGTTCGTCCCAGGCATCATCGTCGAGCTCGGTAAAGCCCAGCAGGTTTGCGATCCGCCCAAAAGTGGTATTCCGTGTCCGGGCGAGGCCGGACTGCCATTTGTTATCTTTATCGTTCACAGCCTTGGATTATACCAGCAGAAAGACCCCAATTTTTGAAAGTATGTAATTTACCCTACAGGATATATTCTCTCTATCGCCACCAGAGTGAGATCATCAAATTGTTTTGCATCCCCGACAAATTCATCCACCTTTTGAAATAAAATATTTACCCTTTCTTTTAAAGTCTTTGAATCCCCCGTAAGAATATTTTCGAGCCTGCTTTTCCCAAACTGTTCTAGTTTTATGTTTTGTGAATCAAGCAGTCCATCAGAATAGAGATATAAAGTATCGCCCTCATTTAAATCCATTTGGGATGATTGATATTCTGCGGTATCAATCATCCCAACTAATGGGCCTGTGGGATTAATATACCCGATTTGGTTTTTATGATTAACAATCATCGGGGGATCATGGCCTGCGCATACATAAACAAGTTCACCATTCTCAGTGTCTAACACACCAAAAAAGAGCGTTGCAAATGAGGCAGAATTATGAATTTCACAAATATATCTATTCACAAAACCAATCACATCAACTATTTTTTGATCGTAACCAATCTTCTGGTCATCTTCTGAAACCCCAAAAACAGCACGCAGTAAGCTCCGGAATAAAGTCATGTATAGCGCCGCCCCAACTCCTTTATCGCACACATCCCCAAGGATTATCCCAATTTTCCCTTCTTCATTTAGATTGAATACATCATAAAAATCTCCAGCGACACTTCGGGCTGGCTCAAATCTGGCCGCAATTTGCCACCCTTCATATTCCGGTAATTCATTTGGCAAAAACCCTGCCTGCATCTCCTTTCCAATTTCAAACTCTCTTTCTAATGCCTTAAGATAATCTTTTTCAATATCTTTTAATTGCTTTTTCTCCAGACCAGCGCGTAAGCGAGCCTGTAATATTATCGGGTCGAATGGTTTCGGTAGATAATCTTCAGCCCCAAGCTCAATCCCTTTGACAACATTATCGATATCACTCATCGCAGAAATGACAACAACGGGAATATCTCTGTTTTGAGGGTCAGCCTTTAGTTTTTCTAATACCTCAAATCCGTCCATTTCAGGCATCATAATATCCAAGAGGATCATATCAGGATTGCACTCTTCAACTCGTTCCAATGCTGCTTTTCCATTAGGTGCGGAAACAGTTTGATACCCTAGATCTGCAAGTTCTTGTTCAAGATAGTCAACGTTATAGGGCTGATCATCAACAATTAAAATGGTTAGTATTTTTTCCATCAATAATGCCTAACTCAGGAAATGCTCTAATTTTTCAAATAAAATATCTTCATTAATCGGTTTAGTCAAATATTCATCACAACCTGCCTCAATCGCTTTTTCCCGATCGCCAGCCATGGCGTGAGCAGATAAACCGATTACTGGAATACCTTTTAGAGTTTCTATGGATTTGATTTTACAAGTAGCTTCCCACCCATCCATAATTGGAAGCGACATATCCATCAAGATCAAATCAGGCATTTCTCTTTCAGTTGCCTTTACACCTGCCTCGCCATCTCTAGCTGAGACCAATTCATAATCATCCTCTAATAATTGGATTAAAAGATCCAAATTTAAATCTACATCTTCAACGATCAATATTTTTTTCATGGTTAATTTTCTCCGATTCCCTTTTTGCTCATCGCCATGTTGAGTTCAGATAACAACAGTTCATCTGATAACCCTTGTTTCTGAATAATTTTATTGGCTGCATCAAGTAATTTTTCTTGCTCGTTTTGATCCAGGTCTTTCGCGGTCAAGACAACCACCGGAATTTCTTTATATTTTTCATCTTTTCTCAAAAAATTGATCACACCAAACCCATCTAATTCTGGCATGATTAAATCCAATAAAATTGCATCTGGGGGATCCTCAACAATTTTTTTGATCGCATCTTTACCATCAGAGGCAGATAGTATCCTGTACGGCCTGTTTTCTAAAAGCTGCTCAACAATATCTAATACATTGGGATCATCATCAACTACCAATAAACACGGGGGCTTCCCTCCAGAAATAGTTCCCTCCAGGCGCTTTAATGAAGCCAATACCTGATCTTCCATAAGTGGTTTCACCAAATAATCTGCTGCACCAAGCCGAAACCCCAATGCTTTATTGTCAACAATTGTTACCAAAATAACAGGTATATTTCGAGTTGCAGGGTCGGTTTTCAAATCTTGTAAAACTTGCCAGCCATCTTTCTTGGGCATCATAATATCTAAGGTGATCGCAAAAGGTTGGTGTTTTCTTGCAAGGGCAATCCCCTCATCTCCATTATTAGCTGCAATAACCTGGTAACCAGCGTCCTCAATGTTTTGCCGCATAAGATTTATTGCATCCAGGTTATCATCAATCACCAGCACAATTAAATTGTTATCATCAGTTGGAAGTTTATCTTTAGTGATTTCAATATTTTCACCTGGGGCAACTTCTTCAAAACTATTCGGAAGCGACAAAGTAAATGTTGATCCCTTTCCTAATTCGCTTTGCACGGCCAGATCACCTTGCAGGAGGTGGGCTAAATTTCTACTGATCGACAATCCTAACCCTGTACCTCCAAACTCCCTCGTTGTGCTGAGGTCAGCTTGCTGGAATTCTTCAAATATTTTCTCCAAAGCATCAGGAGCAATCCCGGTCCCAGTATCTTTGACATGAATATTGAATTGATTCTCTTTCTGCTCTATGGAAACTGTAATCTTGCCTTTGCGTGTAAATTTTGCAGCATTACTCATCAAATTAATCAAGATTTGTTTGACTTTTTCCTGATCAGAATAGATTAATTGAAGATCATCTGGTATTTCTTTAATTAGCTGAACATTTTCTTTCTGGATCAATGTTTGGGTGGTTGTTATGACCATGTCAACCAATGAGGTCAGATCAAATTTCGCTGGCTGAACAACCATTTTCCCGGCTTCAATTTTAGAAATATCCAAAATCGTGTTGATCAAACCCATCAAATGTTTTGCGCTCGCCAAGACTTTTTCTAAATTATCTAATTGTTTCTCGGGAAGAATTTCGGCACCTTTCCTTCTAACAATTCGTGTAAAACCGATGATGGCATTTAAGGGGGTGCGCAGCTCATGGCTCATGTTTGCCAGGAAAGAACTTTTTGTTTGATTGGCTTCCTCTGCTTCCCGGCGAGAATCTTCTAACTCGGAAATATCAAGGTAAGTAGCAATATAACCGATCTGCTCGCCATCTAAATTAACCGGAACAGCATGAATATCCACATCAATCAAATGACCATCTTGATGGCTGCGCTGCTCCCTGATATGCTGACCACTGCCCGTTGTTGCCAGGTTTTCTATAAGAGTTCCTTTGGAATTTTCTTGGATACCTGGATTATTTCGAACTAAATCGTAAATTTGATTCCCTACAGCATCTTCTTCTGAATAACCGAATAAATCTGCTGCCGAAGGGCTCCAGCCAGTCACGATTCCATCTAAACTGAGCTCAACAATCGCCACTGGTGAGCTAGAAATTAAAGCTTCCAAATATAATTTTTGCCGATCAACTTCATTAAATAGCCGCACATTTTCAATAGCAATAGAAGCCTGATCAGAAAATGTTTTAAGTAAATCAATCTGGTTATCAGAAAAAGGTTGTTTTGAATGGCGCCGGACAACAATCGCACCAATTGCCGTGTCCTCCAGAATGAGCGGGGTAGAAATAAAATATCGGTGTTTCAGTTTTTGTTGTAATTTAACACTGAGGGGGTATTCTTCCTCCGAGAGATCGCCGGCATCATGGTGGATCGTACGACGCTCCAATACTGCACGCCCTGTAACCAGGCCGCGATCAAGAGGCAGGTATTCTGTTTCGTTTAAAGCTGGTAGCGGACCGAAATGGGCAACTTGCTTAAGGAGATCATGATCAATCCGGTAAATTTGTACATCATCCGCATCACATAATCCTGCGGCTCTTTCTGCTAATGCTTCAAATACTGGCTGAATTTCACCCGGGGAATTAGCAATAATATGTAATATTTCACTGGTTGCAGTTTGCCGCTCAAGGGCGCTCGATATTTCCTGATTGCTGCTTTGCAGCTCATTGAATAAGCGAGCATTTTCAATCGCGACACTTACATTTGCGGCAATTGTATTTAATAGTTCCTTATCTTTCTCCCCAAATTGGCCTGATTTCGTTGTGTTTTGAACGCTTAAAACACCGTGTGTTTTATTTCCAATGTTTATCGGGATACCTAAATATGATTTTGCTTGCACCCCAATGCGCTCAAATTTTCCTTCTGTGGCTAACCAGTCATTATCTTGATTGATCAGGATCGCTTCACCAGAATCTAAGATCTTATTCGTTATCCCGCCTCCTTTTTTAATTGAGGGGAGATTTTCCCCATATAAATAGGGGAATTCGATAATATCTGTTTCTTCATTTGATAATGCTAAATAGGCGATATCTGCGTTGAAGATTTCCTGCATATGGTCGCCAATGATTTGGATCAAGGCGTCCATATCCAATTCAGAAGCCATCGCCTGACTGACTGTATTTATTGTCGATAATTCTTTGGCATTTTGCTGGCTTTCCTTTAATAACCGGTTGGCCTCATCAAACAGCCTTGCATTTTCAATTGCCACGCCCATATTTGAGGCGAGCGTTGTCAGTAAACGAAGATCACTTTCTTTAAAGGTATAGGCTTGATAGCTTTGGACTGATACCCCTCCAATAACTTGATCATTCACAATTATAGGCACGCCCAGCCAGGACTGGATTTGCTTCTCCATTCTTGCGTCTGCTTCAACTTTTACAGAACCCGCTGCATCAAGTTCTTCTGCCGTATTTATCAATACTGGTTTTCGGGATTGAATCATATCCCAGGAGATACCATTACCCTTAATGATTGGTTTTTCCTGATAATATTTTCCAATTGCATAACTGTATGGAAGATCAAGATAATTTTGATCTTCAGAGATCAACCCAATCGCAACCATATCAGCCTGAAAAATTTGTTGAACTTTGTCTCCAACTATTTTAATAACAGTATTTACATCCAAGTTTTGAGACATGGCTTCCCCAACACTATTAATGATCGAGAGCTCTGCGCTGCGCTGTAAGGTATCATCAAATAAGCGGGCATTTTCTAATGCGGTCCCCATAGTTCCAGCTAATGTTTCAAGCAAACGAATTTCATTATCACTGAAAGCATATTCTTTCTCCGTATCCTGTAGAGAAAGAGATACCTGCTGTTCGGGTGAACTGAGGACTTTCACAGAAACAATTGATTTCGGAGAATCTCCACCAGGAACTTCATAATCATCGAATTGTGATGCAAATTCATTAAATGAGTGGTGGATTACATAAGTGCCTTTTTGCTGCTCAAAAAAAGTATAGAGTTTATTCATCGGTCTGGGATCAAGCTTCATTCGCTTTCCTTTCTCGAAAATGAAAGGAAAATGCATCAAATTCGTGTTTGGATCAGATACATAAACACCAACAGTTTGGGCATTAAATATTTTATAAATTTCCTGTCCAACGACTTCATAAATCCCCTCAATATCAAGTTTTTCTGCCAAAGCTTTTTGCACGCTGTTAATTATTGCCAGCTCGGCGTTTCGATCTTCTGTCTCTTTGAGCAGGCGCTCCGTTTCATCAAAGAGATGTGCATTTTCGAGAGAAACGCTGATTGAATTGGCCAGCATTTCCAGCAAGCGAACAATAGACTCGGTAAAAACACCCTCATGCTGCATATCTTGCAGCAGAACGGTGCCTCTCAAAGAATCATTAACTATAATTGGGACAAGTACATGGGACTTGTTAAAATCTGTACCTTCCAATACGTAACTTCCCACCTTTTTCATCTCTTCTTCCATGTTTTCATTAACTACGATTGTCTTGCGCGTTCGAATCATCTTGCCCAAGAAGCCCTTGTTCTCCACTTTTATAGGCGGTATCTCTAAACGTTTTCCATGTTCGGTCATGTAGCTGGCGCTCATCATATCTGTTTCAGGGACGTAGGGGCCAACCGAAACATCGAACTGTGGAAATATTTGGTGCAATTCTTGGCCAACCATCTCGTAAATGGATTGCATATCCTGCCTGGAGGCCAGGCCTTGTTGGACACTGTTGATCATCGCAAGCTCAGCATTGCGTTCCTCAGTTTCCTTGATCAGACGCTGAGTTTCGTCAAAGAGATGGGCGTTTTGAAGAGCAACGCTTAGGCTGCTAGAGATTGTTCCCAGTAAGCGCAGGTCAGACTTGCTAAAAGCGTGTTCCTTATCGAGGTTTTCAATATTGAGTGAACCGATTACCTTGTCTTTAACATTTAACTTGGCATATATCCCAGACTTAGCATTCTCAGTTCCTTGAACAGTTTTTGTGCCAACCTTATCGTATTCTGCCCGGGTTGATATCATGAATGGCTTTTTTTTATTGGCGAGCGGGCCCGGAGTGAATGGGGGCGGTGAATGGCGAACGCCACGTTCCATAATAAACATGGCGTTAACCAGATCGGTCTCTGCATCGTATAAATATAATGCGACGGTATGACCGGAAAATATTTCTAGCAGCTGATTACCCACCAGATCACAAATTGACTGGATATCCAGGCTGGAAGCCAAGCCTTGCTGCACGACATTGATCACGGACAATTCAGCTTCCTGATCTTTCACCTTCGCTTCCAATTCCAAGATTTTGTCTTCAAAAGAAGATGATTTTTTCTTGACCATACCTAATCTCCATTATTTATCTAAAACATCATCCTGATTGTGGTCTGCATAATCAACGATTATACCTTACAAATATGATATAATTTGTAAGAATAAAATTAAACCATATTTGGAGAGTGAAATGGAATTAACTACGAAGAAGTTCAAGCAATGCAGTTTGGTTACTGTCAAAGGGCGTGTAGATAGTGGTACTGCAGTCGAATTGGACGAAGCATTCAAGGAAATCACCAAAGGCGGGGTGCATAAAATAGTCCTTGACATGAGCGATTTGGAATTTATGTCCAGTGCAGGTATGCGTGTGTTGATCCTTACGCAAAAAGAGTGCAATCGTTCCAAAGGCGGTGAGTTGGTATTGGCTTCAATTCCTCAACGCATTCAAGAATCACTCCAGTTGGTGGGCTTTAATCCTTTATTTACCATGTTTGATGATGTCCTCACTGCAGTAGGCCACTTCTAAAATTCAAATTGTTTGACCCCGAATAGTAAACATCTCTTCCGATCGTAGAAAAGTGACTTTTCTGTGCTCACCATGCGAACTTTCCCTGCAAAATACAGCGCTCTTGATGATATTCGCACTTTTGTCGCGCAGGCAGCTCAAAAAGCCAGCCTGACAGAAAAGGCTGTCTATGCTGTCCAGCTGGCGGTGGATGAAGCCTGCACCAATATTATTGATTATGCCTACGGGGGCGAGACCAATCAGCAGATTGAAATTACCTGTGAGATCACAACAGAGCATCTGACCATTACCCTGGGAGATAAAGGGCATCCCTTTGATCTCGATTCCATTGAGCCCCCTGATTTGAACTCACCTCTCGCTGAACGGGATGCAGGGGGGCTTGGCATCCATCTGATTCGCAAACTGATGGATGAAATCAATTACCAATCTACGCAAGGCGTGGGGAATAGATTAACACTTACCAAAGAACGCCGCGCTGATTAATCTGCTCAATCTTTGTTTTCAGGAACAATCATTGCCTCAAGACAAGTTCATCCTGGCTGTCTCCAAAAAACATTTTGAAAATTTCCTGATGCATCCTAATTTTTTATCCCAATTCTGATAATTTGAGACTCAGGTAAGCACTTTCTATACCAAAAAACTGTCTTTTTATTGCTGCGCTGGTTTTGAACAGGCCAAAAAGTGTATTTAAAACGATTATTTTGCCTTTTTTTCGCCTGATAGACCTAATTTCCTATTTTTCTTTTCTGCCACTCGCGTGTATGATTAATCTGGATGAACCTAACAATTTTGTAAGGTTGGAGAATATGAAATTAATTAATGTACGGATCTTATCTTATAAGTGCTTCTTCAACCCGAGCGATGTAGATATCGAAGCAGACCTTACCTGCCTGATCGGGATGAATGAAAGTGGAAAAACAGCATTTCTAGAAGCTCTTTATCGATTGAACCCTGTGATGGAGGGACCTGAAGCCAGCTTCTACCAGGTGCGAGATTATCCCCGCAAGCGGCGCACGACTGGCTCGCTGTCGATCTCTCAACTGCGCCCTCTTGAGGTGGTTTTTGAGCTCGATGAACTCGAGTTAAAAGAGATGGAAAACACCTTCGGACCGGGGATCATTCCCAGCAAGCGGGTGATCGCCCACCGTGACTTTAAAAACAATTTTTCCTTCGAGTTTGACTTTGATGAGAGCATTTTTGTCCGCCATGTGATCACCACACAACGGCTGCAGATCCCCGGGGTAGGATCGATTACCTCGATTGAAGGCCTGGTCGCCAATCTCTCTGCGATCAAACCGCTCCCCCCAGAGCTCGAGCAGATCCTGATCAGCCTCTCCCATTTCAATCTCAAAGAGCAGATCACCACTTATCTGACCAAATACTGCCCCAAGTTCCTCTATTTCAACGAGTTCAGCACGCTGCCCAGCCGTTTTTCGATCTCGCATGTACTCAACCGCCCAATTTCTGAGATGGACCGCAACGAAGTTACCGCGCGTGCCCTGCTTGAATTGGCGGAAATTTCCTCCAGCGATTTCACCACCGCAGACCACGAAACCCGCAAGCTGATGCTTGAATCGGCGGCTCGCTTCATCACTAACGAGGTTTTCCAATATTGGAGCCAGAACCAGAACCTGCGGATGGAATTCGATGTGATCATGGATAAGATCGAAGGGGTTCCTGGCGAGCCGCCTTATATCGATGTGCGCATCTGGAACGAGGAGCAGCGCATTTCTTTGAAGTTCGGGGAGCGCTCCAAGGGCTTTATCTGGTTCTTCTCCTTCCTGGTGTATTTCTACAATTTGGAGAACCGCAATGTGGTGCTGCTGCTTGATGAACCCGGTCTCGGTCTGCATGCCGCCGCCCAGCGGGACCTGCTCTCCTTCCTGGAAGAAAAATTGTGCAGCAAACACCAGGTGATCTACACCACCCATTCCCCTTTCATGATCAACCCCAATGAGACCAAGCGTGTCCGGGTGGTGGAGAGCAGGAACAATGAAGGTTCAGTGCTATCCAAGGACATCTACAACGTCAACAACCGAACATTGATGCCTCTCCAGGCTTCAATGGGACAGAAGCTTTATGAGACCCTTTCACTGGGACCATACACATTGCTGGTGGAACGCCCCTCGGATATTTTGTATATCAGCGTGGTGAGCAACTTCCTGCGCAACCAGGGACGCACCGGCCTGGACGAGAACTGGGATTTGCTCCCCATCGGGCGGATTGAGAACATCCCCTCCTTCACTGCGATGATGGGGATCGAAAAAACCCCGGTAATCCTCGCCAATGTGCGCAGCGAGGAGAAAGAATTGATCCTTTCCCTCGGACGCCAGCAGTTCTTCAAGCCAGAGAATATCTTTTTCATCACCGATTTCACCAACACCCAGGAAGCAGATATTGAGGATATGTTTGCTGACGAGTTCTTCCTTGAACTGGTCCGCTCTGCAGGTATCGCTGTGGAGGGCGCTGCCCAGCCAGACGATGGGCGCATCCTTGAGCTGCTCGAGCAGCACAGCACCCGCCATTTTGATACGCTCAAACCGGCGCTGCATTTCATGAAAGACCAACACCAGCTGCTCCCCAAGCTGGATGTGACCACCCTCGACCGCTTTGAGGACATGTTCATCAAGATCAACGAATCAGCCCCGATCGATAGTAACCTGGTCGGCTGGTAGTTTTCCAAAACCATATGAGAACTGGGTAATTTCTCCCAGTTCTCTTTTTGTCTCTTGCTCCCATGCTCCCGCGTGGGAGCATGTTTGGCGGGCAAATCTTCAACCACCACCCCGAAACCCTTCACAGCTGGCCATTTCTGGTCATTCTGAGCGCAGCTAAGAATCATTATTCACCATTTCTAGGCTCCTGCC
>JBDLJU010000060.1:0-14372 GCA_039714215.1 Chloroflexota bacterium
CTTTGATGTAGCTTTGGGTGTCTGGTTCGGACAGCCTGCCAGTTTATGCATCTTCAGTGAGACCTGCGGCAGCGCCCTTGCCCTGGAACACAATGGGGATGTATATTCCTGCGACCATTTTGTGGAACCGGATTACCACCTGGGGAATCTCCAGGACACCAACATCCTGGCGCTGGTGAGCGGGGAAAAACAAATCCAATTCGGCCGGGATAAGCGCGACACACTTCCGCAATATTGCCGAGACTGTGCTGTTCGCTTCATCTGTAATGGCGGTTGCCCTAAAAATCGCATCATGGAAACCCCCAAAGGGGAACCAGGTCTCAATCACCTCTGCGAGGGCTATAAAGCTTTCTTCAAACACATCGATCAACCGATGAAGAAAATGGTCCAATTGCTGAATAATCGCCGTCCGCCCGCAGAGATTATGAATTATTAAGTACAGACAGACAACCGCCACATTGACAGAAAACAATTTTGCACATATCATCTAATTTTACTGCTTTTGCCAGAATACCCACCAGTAAGCCGGTGGGATGATCGGCTGGAATCGCAGGTTCCGCCGGGTGAAGCCCAAAAGGAATATTCAAGCAAATCCGTACCCGCAAGAGCAAAACCTCGTAATCTCTCGCTGCAAGCAGCAGGGATAGGGGTTTTGAGGATTTTCCTTTACTATATGCACGAATACAAATCTCTTTTAAGGAGTAATTTAGTGGTATCCGCAGACCCATTGATTGGCAAAATACTCATTGTAGAAAATGATCCAGAGCGCCTGAAAGCTTTGGAAGGGATACTTCACGAGAGGGGGCATGCTGTTGACACGCATCTCGATGCCAAGACAGCTTATAAAACCATAAAAAAAGGTCTTCCAGACCTGGTCTTATTATCAAGCAGCATGCCAGGGAAAGATACCTACAAGATCGGTAATCAACTCAAAGCTAACAAACTAACCAGCCATATACCTGTCATTTTTATTCAAGCTCAAGATGAAGAAAACACAGAAAAAGGGTTTGCTGCAGGCGGAGCAGATTATATCCGCTTCCCGCTGCAGCCTAAAGAGGCCTATACTCGGATAGAAACTCAGCTTGCCTTGCGCATTGCCAATCAAAAGATCAAAGCAGATCAATCCGAGACAAGTGAATATTCAAGCCAGCTTGAGGATCTTGTAAAGCATAACCCCAGTGTATTTTTCATATGGGGCGCTACACATGATTGGCCTGTAAAATTCGTTTCTGAAAATATCCTGACCCAATTTGGTTATTCACCTGAAGAATTCTATGCCAAGCAAATTTCCTATAGAGAAATCATCCACCCAGATGACCTTGAAAGAGTGGCGAGAGAAGTAGCTCAGCATTCAAAGAAAAAAGATATCAACTTTGAGCAGGAATACCGCATCATCACCAAGTCAGGAGAAATTTGTTGGGTAACTGACCGTACCAGAGTCCACCTAGACCCAAAAGGTAATCCCCAATACTACCAGGGGGTACTCCTTGATATTACCAAACGCAAACTCACAGAAAAAGCGTTAAAAGAAAGTCAGGAGCGGCATGTCTTGGCTCAGGAAATAGGAAACATTGGACATTGGGAATGGGATGCAATCACTGATGAGCTGATCTTGTCAGATGAGGCTTTCCAGATTTTAGGACTACCCCCCAAAGAAAGATTGTTCAATAGAGCGTCGATTCTTCAATTCCTCGATCAGGAGGAAACTGAGTACATTTCAAGGTTAATTAAAACACCGGTTGCTGAAAAATCAGTTTATGAGGTTGAGCATCTTGTCAGGCGCGAAGACGGTGAAATTCGTCAGGTGCTTAATCTTTTTGAAGCTGATTTTGATGGTGAAGGTCAGCTTTCAGGAATCTTCGGGACCATGCAGGATATCACCGAACGCAAACAGGCAGAAGAAGAGCGAGAAGCTGCGCTTGCCCTTCTGCAAACCACGATTAATGGGGTCAGCGACCCGATTATGTATGTTGGGTTAGATTATAAAGTTAAGTTATCTAATCAGGCAACCAAAGATAATTTCATCAAGAAAGGAAAGAACCAGGATCAATTTTGCTATCAGATTTCACATAATCGGGAAACTCCATGTGATGGCGTTGAACACCCTTGTCCGCTGACCCGACTCATGGAGACCAAGTCGCCGACCCAGGTCACCCACGAACATATTCGGGCAGATGGCAGTAAAAGGGTGATGGAAATAAATGTTTCTCCTGTTTTTGATGAGGACCATCAAATTACCGGGTTCGTTGAATCTATGCGTGATATCACTCAACAGGAACATGCAGTTTCTATCATTAAACAATCAGAGGAAAAATATCGCAACCTGGTAGAAAATATGCCCCTTGGAGTAATGTTGGTAGATGCTGAAGGGAATATCCTCCAGGCTAACCCTGCCCTGGTAGAAATGCTGGGTTCACCTTCTATCCAATTAACCCGCCAAATCAATGTGTTGACTTCCCCTCTCCTTTCGAAACATGAGTTTTCTGCTGGAATCAAAACTTGTTTAGCAACCGGTGAAATAATTACACGGGAAAGCAAATATTCCAGCAAGTGGGAAAAGAAAATCGTATTAAGATTTCATCTATCACCGGTCCGAGATGACCAAGAAGAGATCATTGGCGTTCAGGCTGTCCTTGAAGATATCACTGAGCGGTCCCAGAATGAAGAAACCGTGCGGAAATTAACTCGGGCGGTGGAGCAGAGCGCCAGCACAATTGTGATCACCGATCTGGAGGGATCGATTGAGTTTGTCAATCCCGCCTTTAGCGCGATCACCGGATTCTCACCCGAGGAAGCGATCGGTGAAAACCCCCGCATTCTAAAATCAGGAGAAATTCCCGATGAGGTCTACACGGAGCTTTGGGAAACAATCTCTCAAGGAGAAGTTTGGAAAGGGGAGCTGCTCAACCGGACACAAAACAATGAACTATATTGGGAATTTGCAACGATTGCCCCGGTAAAAGATAAAGATCAAAACGTGACCCACTATATCGCAGTAAAAGATGATATTACTGCTCGGAAAAAAACTGAAAATGCACTTCAAGAAAGCGAAGAAAAATTCCGCAGCCTTGTTAACCAGTCTGCTGATGGGATCATTTTAATTAATGAGAACGGTGAAATCACAGAATGGAATCAAGGGCAAGAGCTGATTTCTGGTTTAAAACGCGAAGATGTAATTAATACTTCCTTCTGGGAAACTCAAACTCTGCTGATCAGGGAAGAAAACCGAACGCCAGCCATGAAAAAAAAGATTAAGGCTGGGTTTGAGGAATTCCTCACATCTTTTACTGCTGCCTCCATGCCATTTAAGAATGAGCGCGTCATCCAACGATCAGATGGGGAGCTCAGAACTGTTCAAACTGTTACATTTCCGATCAACATTGATGGAGACATAAAAATTGGCATTATCGGGAGAGACATCACTGATAAAATCCAAATCGAAGACGAACTCCGCAAACGCACGCAGCAGTTGGAAATACTGCGAGAAAAAGGTTTAAAAATTACAGAACAGCTAAACCTGAATCCGGTTCTTCGGTCGGTTGTTGAGCGTTCGATTGAATTGTTGGGATCCAAAGGCGGTGGGATCTATCTGTATGAACCGCTGCAAGACTCCTTGACCTGGGCAGTAGGTATTAACAGTTTAATTCCGATTAATTCAGTGCTTGCTCATGGTGAAGGAATGGCAGGCAAGGTTTTAGAAAGCCGTGATTTTTTAATTGTTGATGACTACAGTACCTGGAACGGACGAAGTCAAATATATAGCAAGGAAACTTTTACCTCTGTGCTCCAGGTCCCAATTATGATTGGCGAAGAATTTCTGGGTGTTTTGAGTGTCCAGGAAAAAAAGGAAGGGTCAAAATTTACTTTGGAAGATGCTGAACAGTTAAAGATGTTTGCTGACCAGGCTGCGATGGCGATCCGAAACTCCCATCTGTTTGAAGGTGAAAAGAAAGCCCGCCAGGAAGCAGAAACGCTGCAGGCGGTTTCACAAGCCCTGAGTACTGAACTGGAACTGAATGAAGTATTAGAATTGATTATTAGTGAGATGCGCAAGGTTGTTCCTTATGACAGCCTGTCTGTCCAATTCTTAGATGAAAATCTGCTTACGATCATTGCCGTGAAAGGGTTTTCTAACCCTGAAGATATTATTGGGTTGACCTTTGACCAAAACGAAGAAGACAACCCCAACCATAGGGTTATTACATCCCAAAAGCCTTTAATTCTAAACAACCCCGCCAAAAACTACGGAAATTTTAATGTCCCCCCATTTAACCAGTCTAAAACTAAATCTTGGTTAGGGGTACCCCTCTTGTACGGAAACAGTACGATTGGAATGATCGCTTTCGATCACCAGGACCCTGGTTTTTATAATCCCGAACATGCAAAATTGGCTTTGTCTTTCGCAACCCAGGCTGCAATTGCAATTAAAAACGCCCACATTTTTAAAGAGCTGCTAGAGGCGCATACAGAAGCAGATCTGTCTCGCCGCAAAGCTGAAACGGCAAACCAGGCAAAAAGCGTTTTCCTGGCGAATATGAGCCATGAACTGCGTACACCGCTAAATGCAATTTTGGGATTTGCTCAGATATTGAGCCGGGATACTGAGCTTAGCCTTATTCAGCAATCTAACCTGGACATTATCAGCCAGAGCGGCTCGCATTTACTTGAGATGATCAATGCTGTGCTGGAAATCTCCAAAATTGAGGCTGGACTTGCTGAACTTAAAGAAGGCAGTTTTAATGTCCTCGGTCTGTTAGATACGATTGAAGCAATGTTCGCCTTGCAAGCCAGCAAGAAAAACCTGGCATTGTCCATAGATCCATTTCCCAATCTGCCTGAATTTGTCAAAGCAGACGAAGGAAAACTTCGCCAGGTTTTGATCAACTTGGTTGCCAACGCAATCAAGTTCACCCACCAGGGTTCGGTGAGTATTCGCGTAAAAGAAGAAATACCAAATAAGACTGAGCGAAGGACTAGATCAAAAAGAAAACTCAGATTTGAAGTTGAAGATACGGGAACAGGGATCAACCCCGAAGATTTGGAGTTGATATTTAAACCATTTGGTCAGTCAGGCAGCGGAAAATCAACAGAAGAAGGAACAGGACTGGGGCTGACAATCAGTAAAGAATACGTGGAACTAATGGGCGGAACGATCGAGGTCTCCAGCTCGATTGGAAAAGGAACCAAATTTACCTTTGAGATCCCCTTTGCCCCAGGGGTAAAAGAAGAAAGCTTAAGCCTTTCCTTGGTACCCAAAATTATTGGCCTGGCGCCAGAACAGCCTCTTTTCCGAATCTTGGTAGCTGATGATAACGCCTTGAGCCGCTCATTGTTTGTGCAGGCACTGAAAATCCCAGGGCTGTTGGTATATACTGTAAATAATGGTGAGGAAGCCATCCAAATCCTCGACACCTGGAAAGCTGATTTAATATTTATGGATATTCAAATGCCAGTCTTAGATGGGTATGAAGCCACCCGGCAGATCAAGGAAAAAGAGGTTGGGAAGGACACGCCGATTATTGCTATTACAGCAGGAGCATTTGAAGACGAGAAAGAAAAATTGTTCAGCATCGGCTTTGCAGACTATATGCTTAAGCCGATCAGCCTTGAAAAGATCTTTGAAGCGCTGGAGCGGCATACCAGCCTTGATTTTGTTTACAGCGAAAGGAAGATCAATTTAGCAAGCAAAAATCGTGACGAAACAAAACTGGCTGAACGGATTACGGGATTGCCAATAGAGCTGCAAAAGGAACTCTATCACGCCGCGATTGCTGCAGATCGTCAGGGCACCAAATCAGTCATAGACCGGATCCAAAGCAAGGATGAAACTCTGGCAAATGCCTTAGATATCTGGCTGAATGATTTCCGTTTTGATAAAATAATTCATGTGCTTGGAGAATAAACATTGGATGAATTAAATAAACCCTTTAATATCCTGGTAGTGGATGATCTGTCAGAGAACTTAAAGGTGCTGGTTTCAATGCTTGATCAAGAGGGCTATCAGGTGCGTCCGGTGAACAGCGGACGATTAGCGCTTCAGTCTACGAATGCCCAAAAGCCTGACCTGATCTTACTTGACATTCGGATGCCAGAGATGGATGGTTACGAAGTTTGCGCCAAGCTTAAATCCAATCAAGAAACCCAAGATATCCCCATAATTTTTATCAGCGCCTATCAGGATATCGAAGATAAGCTGAAAGCTTTCCACGTTGGAGGGGCAGACTATATTTCTAAACCATTTTATATTGAAGAGGTGCAGGCGCGGGTTAAAATCCAACTTGAGATGCAAGCCTTACGCCAGCGGGATAAAGCTTATATCGACCAGCTCTCCAAAGAGATTGAAAGCCGAGAGGAAGCAGAAGCATTACTGAAACAGCATAAAGAACAACTTGAAAAGACGGTAGAAAAACGCACCGTGGAATTAGGAGATGCGCTTCAAAAAGAGCGTTCTACCCGAGCCCAATTAATCCATGCTGAAAAGTTGGTTGGGATGGGGCGGATGGCTGCTTCAATTGCCCATGAGATCAACAACCCCTTGCAATCAGTGGTTGGATGTTTAGGCCTCGCCCAAGAAGCGCTTGAGGAAGGCACAGACACAGAACAATACCTTCAGATTGCGCATGCGGAAGTACACCGGGCGGCGCGCACCGTTGGTCAGATGCGTGACCTTTACCGCCCAGTTTCTGAAGATGATAAAAAAGTCCCCTCACAAATTAATACAATCCTCAAAGACATCCTAGCTTTGACACGGAAACAATTTGAGGAAAAAGAGATTGAGGTCATTTGGCAATCAAATAAAAACTTGCCGTTGATCAAAATAATCCCCGATCAAATTAAACAAGTGTTTCTCAACTTGCTGCTGAATGCGCTGGATGCCTTGCCCGAAGGCGGAGAAGTAAAAATCAACACCTCGCTCACCGGCCATCCTGCTGGAATCAATCTAGAGATCTCCGATAATGGTGCCGGCATTTACCCAAATGATTTGGAACAAATTTTTGATCCTTTTTTTACCACAAAATCGAAAGGCTCTGGTTTGGGTCTGGCAATTAGCTTTGGGATCATTAATCACCATGAGGGACAGATCACCGCAGAAAGTGAGGTCGGGGTCGGCAGCAAGTTCAATATATGGTTACCGGAGTAAGCATGGAAAATCAAATTCCGCATAAAGGCATTGCTACGCTTGTCGTTGAGGATGAGGAAGGCATTCGTTTCTTTCTAAAAGAGACTTTAGAACAGATTGGGCATCAAGTAACTACAGCAGTCAATGGCGAAGAAGCATTGACCCTGCTAAGAGAAATGCAGTTTGATTTAGTCATGCTTGATTTACATTTAGGGGGACGCGCCGATGGGATAAAAGTCTTAGAAGCAGCGAAGTGGCGTTGGCCTGAGATTATCGTAATAATATTGACCGCACATGGCTCTTTAGAAACGGCAATGACCGCGATTCAAGAAGGAATCAATGGCTATCTCCTTAAACCTGTTTCCCCCGCAGAAGTTCGACAGGTGGTCAATGAAGCCATCGGAAAACAAAAACCAATCGCGGCAGCTGCTCAGGCTGCCCCCCCCTCCACCCTGCAATGGGAAGGCTTATCCGTTAACCTGGATAAGCATCACGTTGAAATGAATGGCGAGAGGGTTGATCTGACCGCCAGTGAATTTAAACTGTTGGCATTCCTCATGGAATTCAAGAGCCAGGTGCATTCTCCCCAAAAGTTAGTTCTTGTTACCAGGGGATATGACAGTGATGATAAACATGAATCAAAAGAAATTGTTAAATGGTATATTCACCGCCTGCGGAAAAAGCTTGAAAGCAACCCGGCAGACCCCAAATATATCTTAAATGTCCGCGGGGTCGGGTACACTTTTGGCGAGAAAGATTCCTAAAATATTTTCTAACCTCTTTATCTTTAAATATTCTTAAATCGAACAAATTTCTGTCTTTAATCGTCTGATCAGACCTGATTAGGCTGCCTCCAACCATTTACCAACCAAATTCTAACCAAGCCCAACTGGATGCCTATCTTTCAGCCGCCAACCACCTATTAAAATTTTGGTTGAGATTTTTGAAATTAACATTTGCATTGTAATTAATTACTAATCCAGATTCTCGGAGTAATTTTATGGAAACAACAAAAAGAATTTTGGTGGTTGATGATGAAGAGCAAGTGCGCTTTGTGGTGAGCGAAAGCCTAAAAGCACTTGGGAATAACCTCGAAATCAGAACCGCAGAAAATGGCACCCAGGCATTAGAGTTATTTAAGGAAGAAAGTTTTGACCTGGTGATCACGGATTTAAAAATGCCAGGGATGGATGGCTTTAAATTAACTGAATCTATTAAAACGATCAATCCGAAAACCGCAGTAATCTGGATGACCGCCTATGGTGGTGAATCTGTCAAAGCTGAAGCCCATAAATTGGAGATTCGCCGATTCCTAACCAAGCCATTGGATATTGCAGACTTCCGCAAAATCGCACAGCAAGCTTTGGACGCTACAGCCCGGGAACGAAAAACGGAAGTCTTCACCCCAATTGAACCCAATGCAGCTTTGCGCATGCGCTTAGAGAGAATGCGAAGAGATTCAGGGGCGACAGCAACTTTAATTATTACTTTATCCGGGCTGCCGATCGCGATTGAAGGCGGGCATGACGATCTTGATATGTCCACCTTGTCCGCATTGGTGGCAGCCAACTTTCTTGCGGCGAATGAAATTGCCCGTCTGCTAGGGCGAGAGAGTAAATTTAAGGTCAGCTACCACGAAAGCGACAAGCACAATATCTATGCTCATGGGATTGGGGAAAAATATCTATTGGTTACTATTTTTGGAATCAAAACCAGACCCGGGACGGTTTGGTTCTATGCACAACGTGCGGCGATGGATCTGTTGGAAATCCTCAATGATATCAATATCGATAACGCCCAACTAGACAAAATCTTTACAGAAGAAATTTCATCTGAGCTAGATAATCTCTTGGAGACGGTTTGGGAACCTTCCGCAGAATAGGAAAACAATGATGATGCTGCCAACAATAATGAGCAATACCTCAAATCAGCATGAAATCTGCGATCAACTGAATGTTGAAGCTGTTATCCAGGGAATTTTCTAAGGCAATTTCCATGAAAAATGATTCGATGGAGAATTTGATGAGCAAGAATTATTCATTAATGTCCCTGCTGGATGCTGAAAAAAACAGTATCCAAGAAGACGGACAAAACATTGACAATTTACGTTCAACGATCATTGACAATGTTTCAAATGAACTTCGCACCCCATTAAATATCATGCTGGGGTATGCCAGCCTATTACACGACGGCGCGTTGGGCACCCTTTCCCCAGAGCAGCATCACGCCATGTCTGCAATTGTAAACCGCGCAGATGAAATGCGAGACCTGGTTGAACGGATCAATATCCTGATGGAAGCAGAAGCAGGCAAAGGGCATTTATCAAAACTGACATTAGAAGAAGCTGCACAAAAAATCATCAAATCAAAACAGCAGGCAGCCAACGAAGCAGGGATTCGCTTAACTTACAAGAATATGCCAGAAATGGCAAAAATCGTGGTCAATGAAAATCAATTACAGCAAGCGATTGCTTGTCTCCTGGATAACGCGGTCCAATACACGCCTAAGGGCGGGCGGATCGAGGTAAATATTCATGCTGATCCCAATTGGGCTTACCTCGAAGTAGCGGATACAGGCATTGGGATAGACAAGAAAAACCTTGAACAAATTACTGCTTTCTTCTCCCAAGAGAATGAGATAAAAAGCACTCGAAATAATATGCTTGGTTTGGGGCTTTCAATTGTCCGCTCTGTGATAGCCAGACATACCGGCCAGATAGATATTGAGAGCGAATTCGGTAAAGGCAGCCGCTTCACGATTAAGCTCCCCATCGGGCCGGCGATTGAAGAAGAATTATTAGACAAAGCAACATCTTCTAAAAAGCATATTTTGATTGTTGATGATGACGAAAATATTGTCTTGACGCTTCAAAAAATCCTTCAAAAAGGAAATGATTACGAGATCTCCACAGCGACAAGCAGCGAGGAAGCGCTAAAGCTTTTTGCATACCACCCTTTCGATTTAGTGCTTTCCGATTACAAAATGCCAAAACTGAATGGAATTGAGCTAACCAAAGCGATTCGAGCTTTAAAACCGACCACAGAAGTAATCTGGATAACGGCACATGGCGATAGGGCACTTCAAAAAGAGGCAGAAGAACTCAATGTTCAACGCTGCTTAACCAAGCCCATTGCTCTGTCTAAAATCCGAGAGACAGTTCAAGAAGCACTCACATCAGAAGAACAGGAATAAGGAATAAACATGCTACCAAGAGGTTTTGATTTTTCAAATAAACAGCTGGGCCAAGTCGAAGAGGTATTGCAGCAGCTTAGCTGGGATACAGAAGCCGAAAGCATTTTGTTGGCTGATATCAGCGGCCATTTAATCAGCGTGCAAGGCGAATCAGATATCAACACGGCAGTAATTTCAGCCTTAGCTGCCGGCAACCTGGCAGCTACAAAAGAATTGGCCCGGTTGGTTGGTGAGCCGGCCCGCTTCAAGCTGCTCCTTCACGAAGGCGAGCAGCGCAGTGTCTACCTCTCGGATGTGGATGAAGAGCTTCTCTTAATCATCTTATTCGGTAAGGAAACCCCGATCGGCCTGGTTCGCCTCAGTACCCGGCTGGCGATTGAAAAGCTTCTTGAGGTTGTAAAAGAAGCGCTTAATAACCCAAAAAGCGAAATTCCATCCTTTGTTGACCAGGCAGACTCTCTTGCTGAAGAGATGACCAACTCCCTGGACGACATGTTTGGCAATTCCTAAACTAACTAATTCGTTAAAGCAGGTTGACATGTTCATTAATCAAAAACTTGGCGAGATAAACATCAAAATTGTATATTACGGCCCCCCCCTGAGCGGGAAGACCACCAATTTAGAGCATATCCATCAACGCATTCCAGCACAACAGCGTGGTGAATTAGTATCGCTCAAGACTCGCGGGGATCGCACCCTTTTCTTTGACTATATGCAGCTGGAGCTGCCACCGATCCAGGGTATGAAACCAAAGTTCAACCTGTATACCGTCCCTGGGCAGGTTGCCTATACCGCCAGCCGCAAGCTGGTCTTACAAGGCGCAGATGCGGTCATCTTTGTGGCGGACTCACAGTCAGATCGAATGCAGGATAACCTGCAATCTCTCTATGACCTTTACCAGAACCTGAAAGAAGCGGGTACCGACCCACAGCAAACTCCGCTGGTCGTGCAATTTAATAAAAGAGATCTGGAAGACGCCGCACCAACTTCCGAAATAAAGGAAGTCTTGCGGCTTCAAAATTACGATATTCCCAGCTTTGAAGCGGTAGCCACTCAGGGCGATGGCGTGATAGAGACTTTGAAATTAACAATCAACAATGTATTGCACAAACTGCAATCAGAAAAAATTTACGAGAATTAATTATGGCCTTAAAAGGTAATTTAGCAGAAATTTCTTTGACCAACCTTGTTCAACTTAACTGCCAGTCTGGGATGTCTGGGCAGCTCACAGTTTCACAGGATGAACTGGAAGCCCAGGTGTTCTTTTCCGAAGGTGAAATCGTTCATGCAGTGCTGGGCGACAGCACCGGCACTAAGGCTTTTAATCAATTGCTGAGCTGGGAAGATGGTCAATTTGAAATGGAGCCTGGCATTTCTGCGCCGGCCCAATCTATTTCAACATCCTGGTCTGATTTACTGTTAGGCGGTTTACACCAACTAGATGAAACCAAAGCTGCCAAACAACCTGGAAAAACTAAACAACAAGTAGTGCCGGAAGATCTGGGAAACCTTTTCGGCTTAGAAAAATCAACTGGCGCTTCAGATGCAAGCGCCAAAATCACGGAGGATATTATGGCTCAAAATTTACAAGAACACCTGCTAGAGTTGGGAAACGAATCTCCCGCTATTTTTGCTGCAGCTGTGGTAGGTATGGACGGTCTGACTGTCGCCGACTACACCAGCAAAAAAGTCAGTATTGAAGGGATCAGCGCCCAAATGACATTGCTGATCAAACTGATTGATACCACAACCAAAAAGCTTGCTGCTGGATCTGTTGAAGATTTTTTGCTGACAACAGACAAATCATATTTGCTGATCCGTTTTTTGGGTAGTACTGGTTATTACCTGGGTATCGCAGCAGAACGCAGCAAAGATTCTCTAGGAAAGATGCGACTTTATAGTCGGATTTATGCGGAGCGCTTAAGCGCTTCAATGCCCAAATAGGCGAAAGGAAAATAAAAATGTCAAAGATTGATGATATTTTGCAAGAGATTAAGAGTCAACTAGGCGCGGAGTTTATCTCAACCGACATTGTCGGGATGGATGGTCTCTCAATCGCGGGCGGCTCAGCTGATCCAGACTTCGAATCTAGCGAGGCCTCTGCCCGTTTTGCCATGGTGATGAAATTGGCTTCAAAAGTTGGAACCAAAATTAAGATGGGCGAGGTCGAAGACGCACTCACCACAACAGACCAACTTTTCATCCTCACACGTTTCTTAGGAGATGGGTCCCATTATTGGGGACTGGCAGTTACCCAAGGGGCAACCCTAGGGGTTGTGCGCATGTTGATGAATGAGTATGCTGACCAACTTTGGGATGCGATTCCCAGATAATACGGAAATTAGGAGGAAGATATGTCTACCGAACAAGAAAAAAACGAACGTCTCAAAACTGTGATGAACATCGCCATGTACGGTTTAATCGAAGGGTTATGGGATCTTTTTGGCGAAGCTTCGTTTGCCACGGTTCATTCAATCAGCGACAGGATCTTGCAATCGCTCGAAAGCGAGATCGGCAAGAAAATCAACGGCGGAGACCCTGAAGCGATCATTAATGAAGTTACAGATGTGCTCGTAGGCAGCTTCGGGGTCATGGAGAGCGGTGTAGCAAAACTGGACGGCGATAAAGCAAGTATTGCCTGCACGGGATGTTTTCTACAGCAAGCGACTGGCTGGCTCGAAGCAGAGGGAGTAGAACCATTTGCCTGTATCCCAATGAACGTAACGGCTGCAGTAATGCGTAAACAGTTGGACAAAAAACACCATATTCTCGGTAGAGATTGGGATGAAGCCACTAAAACATGTACGATTAATTTTGAGCTTATCTGATCAAAATTAACTTTATCAATTTCCAACAATATAAATAATAAGGACGAAGTCATGAATGATGTTAAGAAACGATTTATGGAAGGTTTAGATACGATTAAAACTCTTACCGGGGTCAGCCAGGCTGATTTTGATCTATTAAAAGAGGCTGCTCCCGAAGCCAATCAATGGGTAGATGAAGTTGCAAAATTCTTTTACGATACCCTTTTTGCTCATCCCCGCACAGCAGCCGTTTTCCATGACGGTGAGCGCCCTGCCCGGGAGAAAACATTAACCGCATGGTACCTGGCGCTCTTTTCAACTGCTAACGATGATGAAGCATATTGGTTAGAGCAAGGTCGGATTGCTTTTGCCCATATTCGCCGCCATACCAATAATGAATATATGATCGGGATTTCGTCTAAGTTAAGTGAAGTGTTTGTAAAGAAGACCATTGCTGCTTTTGGCGCTGAACGCGGGCTTGAAGTTTCCGAAGCATTCAATCGCATACTTAGGACCGTTGTCGGGCTGACTGCTGAAGGATACGACGTCATGTCACAAATTGCGATCAGTGAAGCAACTGGCGCAGGACTAGAATTAATTGACAAACTGATCCAAGATTCTGTGGATGATGTTCAAAAACAGCTGACTGAATAATGATCAAAGCCTTCGGCTTTGATCATTATTGAGGAGGTTCGCATTTTCAGGAAAACACCGGTAAATTTGGTGGCTGTGATCTCTGCCAGAACGGCGGTATCTGGCGATCTATGGAGAGATGATTTTAGATGGGCAAAATGAAAAAAGGAATATCCCCGCAGCACATCGATCGACTTAACACATTGAGAGAAATTGAACATGCAATTCTGGAGGCACGTTCTACCCAGGCAATAGCTGAGGGCACCCTGAATCATATTGACCAACTACTTCCCTCGTGCCAATGGGTTAATATCAAGCTCTTTGACCCACAAACAAATGAAGCGATCTCATTGGCTTCATATCCTCGGGAAGCTGATATCTTTGAAGGCCATGAGCATATCTCCATAGAAGATTTTAGGAAAGAAGGCGATCCGGATAACTATCATATCCACCTTGTGGATGATCTGCTTGATTTAGTGAAATCAGCGCCTGAACTGAAGCATTTGGCAGACAATGGCATGCGCACCTACATGAGCATTCCATTGGTTGCCAAATCCCGGTTAATTGGTTCATTCACCGTTGGCGCGGATCAGCCGAATATTTATACAGACGAGTGCATT
>JBDLJU010000061.1:0-14064 GCA_039714215.1 Chloroflexota bacterium
ACAAAGCTATCAGCCGTAATGCTATGGCGACGTGGCCAAGTGGTAAGGCAGGGGCCTGCAAAGCCCTGATCACGGGTTCGAATCCCGTCGTCGCCTCAAATTTAAACCGAACCAAATATTTGTCACTTAACCCAAAAGCTTGCCTAAACGGCAAGTTCTTGTCTTTAGATCAGGGATCCAGATACAAGCCTTCCGATTTGTTTTTATACTAGAAATCATAAAGCGATTTCAAAATCACCCGAGCAATAATCACTAAAACGGGTACTTAACGCTTTTCAGGAAAGCGTAATGATTTTGAGCAGCGGGTTTAACAAGTAAAGTTTGTTTGATTTCACATATCATCGGGTATTATCATCACAAAACTGCGATTTCCCTGTATAATCACACAATGAAATTATTTCTTGATCCAAATTTTCTTAAAGATAATCTTGTTAGACCAATATTTTTGTCCAGGCAAGGTCTAAAATGAGATTCACTTTTCTAGGAACAGCGTCGGCATTTGCCTACCCCGAGCCTTTTTGCAGATGCGAAAATTGCCAAAAAGCGCGCAAAGCAGGCGGAAAAAGCTTAAGAAAGCGGTCTGCAGCGCTGATCAATGATGACCTGTTAATTGACCTTGGGCCAGATATCGTCTCCGCCTCACAAATCCACAATACCCCCCTGATTAATCTGCAGTACTGCCTGCAAACACACCCGCATTCAGATCATTTAGATCTATCGAACTTGCTGTCACGGAACCTCAATTTTGGAAATGTGGGCGCACCGCTGCTGCATTATTATGCATCATCTGCCACTTTAGAGCACGCAGACGAAACATTCCAGAGAGACTTATCAGAATACGGTATTTTCGATCCACGGGCTGAGGAAGAGCTCAACTTGAAACTCCATCGAGTAGAGACCATGCAGCCCTTCAAGGTTGGTCCGTATCAGGTAACAGCTTTTCCGGCCAATCACGCACCGGGGATCGGCGCATTACTTTATGCAATTGAACACAATGGATCCAGTGTTTTTTACGGTACAGATACTGACTCCTTATCTGAAGAAACCTGGCAGGCTTTTCACCAATTAAATTTGAAGTTTGACCTGGTTGTGTTGGACCATACCAATGGGAGTAATCAGCCCGGGTTTGGCCATCTCAATGCTGATCTGGTTATCAAGCACAGCAAACGAATGCGCGAGGAAGGAATTTTGAAGAAAAATGGGGAAGTGTATGCCACCCATATCGCCCATGGGGGAAACCCAATTCACGCTGAGTTGGATGAGTTTGCGAAGCAAAATGGGTATCAGGCAGCATATGATGGTTTAGTGATTACCTTATAATTTTCAACAATAAATACACCATAAAAAACCAATTTGTCTTAGATCAAGGGTGATCAGCGATCTATCTCCTTTTGAAAAAATAAAAGAAACCGCTATTGACAAGGGTTTCTTTTTGCTATATGGTATAAGAGGTTGGACGTCCAATCTTTATCCTAAAACACGATCAGAAGATGACTGCGAAACTATGGAAATAAACCCCACAACCCGTTCTCAGCAAGTAAAAGCCTATCTGCTCAATTATATTCGGCAGAACCAGCTCAAGCGTAATGATCAACTGCCCTCAGAAGCAGCCATCGCTAAAAAGCTGGGGGTCAGCCGCAATACGCTGCGCGAAGCCTACATCTCATTGGAAAATGATGGGGTCATCGTGCGGCGGCACGGCATAGGGACCTTTGTTGCCCATTCCCTCCTCATTCAAGATTCCCTCAACGAATTCTCCCCTTTCGCCCGGATTATTCAGGAAGGTGGATACGAACCGATCTTTGAAACTTTGTCGATGGGTTTCGAACAGGCACCGCCAGATGTCCACGATGTGTTTGATACCCAGCCATCAACAAAACTGCGCCGCATAAAACGTATTGTACGAGCTGACCAACAGCCTGTGATCTACGTAGACGACTATCTTTCACCTGCTGTTGAAGCCGCAGATCTGAATTGGGATACCTTTCAAGGCAATATGGTCCAACTGCTGTCCAGCTCGCTCGCTACCCCGCTGCATCAAATCCAGTCCCGCATCCGGGCTGCAGCCCTAAATTCTGAAATCTCACAATATTTAGAATTACCAGAAGGAACACCGGTCCTCAGCGTTCGATCAACCATTTTTTCGGTTGATAACCAGCCGGTCAATTACAGTAAAATTTGCTTCAATTCAAATATTGTGGAATTAAATATTGTGCGAATGATCCGCACAACTTAATCATATTTCTCAAATCGAGAAAGGAGAAAAGTAAATGCGTACCAAAAAAAGATTTCCTGTAGTAATGATAATCCTGTTGATTGGTTTACTGGCAGCATGCGCCCCATCCGCCGCCGACACTCCAGCAGAAGATGCTCCGGCCGACAACCCGGTAACCTTCCAGGTATTCTACCCGGTGGCTGTCGATGCGCCCATTGCCGCCATCCTGAATGGCTACATTGAAGATTTCCAGGCTCAGTACCCACACATCACCGTTGAGCCAGTCTTCTCCGGTGGCTATGGCGATGTCCAGACTGCCATTCAGACCACGGTAGATGGCGGTGGTGAACCACCCGCATTGGGCGTCATGCTGGCAACCGCGCTAAATGACCTGATCAACGCCGACTATATTGCTCCCCTAGATGGCTATATTGCTGGAATGGAAGACGGTCAGGCCTATGTGGATGACTTTTTGCCTGCCTTCCTGGCAAACTCATACTCTGACGATCAGCTCTGGAGCATCCCCTTCCAACGCAGTGCGGTAGTAATGTACTACAATGCAGATATGTTCGCAGACGCGGGTTTGGAACCGCCAACCAGCTGGCAGTCCTGGGCTGAGGCCGCTCAAGCGCTTACCGTGCAAGATGGCGACACCACCAATTGGGGCCTGCACTTCTCATCAGACTGGCCTTACTGGCTCTTCCAGCCATTGGCTATCGGTGCCGGGCAGAACATTCTCAATGATGACTGCACCGTGGTCTTTGACGACCCGGCTGTAATCGATGCTGTTCAGTTCTACATCGATCTCTCTGCAGAATACGGCGCCATGCCCGCCGGTGTGCAGGCAAGCTGGCCCACTGACCCGCCCGATTTAGCCAGTGGCGCAACAGCAATGATCGTACATTCTTCTGGGAGCCTGACCGGGCTATTAGAACAAGCCGACTTTGAACTCGGCGTGATGGCCTATCCCGGCAAGGCAGAAGGAACTTATGCCAGCGTACCAGGCGGCGGCAACTTCTATATCATGAAAGGCGCTCCCCAAGATCAACAGGATGCTGCCTGGAAGTTCGTCGAGTTTATCTCCAGCCCGGAATACGTAGCAGATTACAGCATCAATACCGGCTATATCGCCAACCGTGCCAGTGCCTATGACACCGATGCAATGGTGGCCTATGTCGCTGATGCGCCCCAGGCTCTCGCAGCCCGCGACGCACTGCAGTATGCCGGCGCCGAGTTAGCTACTCAAAACCTTGGACAGGTACGCAGTATCTTCCATGACTACTTACAAAGAGCGATCAACGGAGAAATGGCTGCCGCCGACGCGATGGCCGCTGCACAAACAGAAGCAGATGCTGCCCTGGCAGATTTCTGCCCCTAAATGACACACGCTCACTAACTGCTAAATGATATAAAATGGGGTGGCTTAGCAGCACAAAGTCACCCCATCTTTTTTACTTTAGGAGCTGATCTTGAGAAAACTAGCCTCTCGCAAACGCAGTGAATATCTCCCCTATATCCTGATTTTGCCAACGGCAGCTTTTGTAGCCTTATTCACCGCCTGGCCTGTATTGTTTTCGATTTATCAAAGCTTTTTCCGCCAGCAGATGAATAACGCCCGCTTCCGTGAGCCAACTTTCATCGGTCTGGACAACTACATCAACCTGTTCACCGATCCCTACTTTATTCAAGTCGTTAAAAACACGATTTCTTATCTCTTCGGCACGGTACCGGTCAGCATCATCCTGGGATTTCTGTTCGCCCTGTTGGTCAACCGCAAAGTACGCGGTATTGGCTTTTTCCGCCTGGCTTTCTTTCACCCTATGGTGCTGCCAATGGTCAGCGCAGCAACCATCTGGCTGTTTTTCTTCACCCCAGATTACGGTCTGTTCAACACCGCACTGAACTTTTTGGGGTACTCAGGAGCCGAAAACTGGACAGGCAACCCCAACCTGGCTTTACTCTCCGTCATAATCGTGGCGATCTGGAAAAACTCAGGCTATTATATGATCTTCTATTTAGCTGGGTTGCAAAATTTGCCTGGTGATGTCTATGAAGCTGCCGCGCTGGATGGCGCCAATGGCTGGCAGGTCCTCTGGCAGATCACTTTTCCCCTACTTCGGCGCACCACTGTTTTCATCACCATTATTGCCTTCATCGATGCCTTTCGCACAGTAGACCATATTTTTGTGCTCACCGGTGGTGGACCAAGCCGGTCCAGCACGGTGTTGCTCTTTGACCTTTGGCAGCAGCGCTTTGAATATCAGGATATTGGTGTATCCGCTGCAATCACAGTGATTTTTGTTGTCATCTTACTGGCTTTCACGGTGACCAATTTCATCACCTCAGAGCGCAAGGAAACCTGAAATGAAATCACCTTACACAAACACCCCTAGATTTTGGAAACGCTTTGGGCACTGGGTCACAAATCTGCTGGCAGCCTGTTTGGCTGTTCTGTGGTCTGTACCGGTTATCTGGGCTCTGATTGCCTCCTTCCGGCCTGCCAACGATGCGATCAGTCACGGTGATATTTGGTTTAGCACAAGTCTCACCGCAGAAAATTACCTGCACGCCTGGTCGATGGCGCCCTTTGGGCAATATTACATCAACACTATCGTTATCGTACTTCTCATTCTGGTCGTCCAGTTTGCAACAATTGTGTTGGCGGGTTTCGCCTTTGCCAATTACAAATTTTTCGGCAAGCGCTGGATTTTCTTTTTCGTGCTGCTGCAAATGATGATCCCCACCTCTGCCCTGCTGGCGCCCAATTTTTCAACCATCCGCTGGATGGGGCTTTTCGATACCCGGCTGGCAATTGCGATCCCCTATTTTGGCTCTGCATTTGGGACGTTCCTGATGCGGCAGGCATTCCTGGATGTGCCGCGTGACCTGGTGGATGCAGGCACAATTGACGGGTGTTCCTGGTGGCAGTTGATTCTGAATGTGTATCTGCCCCCATCTATCCCAGCCCTGGTCGCCTTCGGTCTCTCATCAGCCACCTGGCACTGGAACGAATTCCTCTGGCCGTTAATTATCACCAACAGCGACAAAAGCCGTCCGCTAACCGCCGGCCTGGTACGATTCACCCAACTCGGCGAAATTGGGGCGCAATGGTCACTGCTCACCGCGGCAACCTTGCTGGTGATTGCTCCGTTGTTTGTCACCTTTCTAATCTTCCAGCGGCGCTTCATTCAAAGTTTTTTACATTCAGGCTTGAAATAGGGAAAGAAAAAAATAATGGTTCAATCATCAATATTGCAGCGTGGTCAATATTCGATGCCTTTATCCCCAAAATATTAATGAACAGGAAGCTACTCATTAATAAATCGAACTACGTTCGATCAAAAAAAAGGGCTCTCATGACTGAGAGCCCTTCATTTTATTATGTGACGCTTATTTAATCGTCGTCGCTTTTATCTTTTGTTGAGTCCACACCGTCACAAACGATATCTGGTTGGCCGGTGGCATTGGCGTTTCCACCGTTAGAACGTGCATTGCAGATCCCAGTTGAGCCATCACCAGATGAGCCATCACCTTCGCCAATATTGCGGACATGTCCGACACCCATGATTGCGGGTTTTCCATAAATCTTGAACAGCTGCCCCAACCCCATACCCTCCAACTCTTCAAGCAAGCCTTCAACAGTAACATCGCAGGGATCGATTTCTTCAGTGTCTTCTTCGGCAGCGTCTTCCTCTGCTTCCTCGACAACTTCGCCTTCATCTGCCAGTTCTTCTACGACAACCTCATTACAAACTAGCTGGGCTTGTTCATAAATTGCATACACTTTGACGAGTACGCCAAAACCAATGCCGTCATCATGATACTGACCAATATCCTCACCGACATCCCCAATGCTGCCATCTTCGATGTCCCAATCAGCCTGCAGGCTGGCCAGGGCATCAGCATAACCTGCTGCAGCTTCTTCACTTTCCGGCTCAAAAACAATCACATCCCCGGATTCGGTCTGGGCTTCAAAACCGCCCTCATCGCCTTCACCAGTGACAGTTACTAACTCGCCTTCGGCGCATTCACCAAATTCATCTGGCGCAGTTACGACGTATTCTTCACCATCAAGTACCGCACAAACCTGGAGTTCTTCCAGGGCTGCACCAATATCCTCAGTGTTGAGTTCGCTAAAATATGCGCCCAGCAGCTCAGTGATTGGATGGTCATAATCGTTGGTCAAATTTACCGTGCATAACTCACCATCGACATTTAAAGTAACGATGCCTGTTTCTTCATCGTAGGCAACAATTACCCCGCTGATTTCTCCATCTGGGCAGGCAAGTACTTCCGCCTCAGTTTGGGCAAACGCAGTTGTAAACGTCATCGCCAAGAGAACCAGGACAAATAGTAGTATTAGTGATCGTTTCATAGTTTTGTCTCCTTAGCAACCTCAAATCATAAGGTTATTGGTCTAAATATATCAAATTTTCCGTATAATGAATATGATACAACTGTACTATTCAAGAGGTTCACTTTTAACGTTATATTCTATGGTACATTACAACCCCTTTTAGGAGTTTTTCATGAAATATCGTTGGCTGACAATCATTATCGTTGTCTTTGCTCTGACCGCGTGTAGTTTGGGGGGGAGTACATCTGGCTCAAATCAATCAAACCGCAATAGTGATTCTTCAAATTACTCGTCCAAAAACTATGAAGAGTTCAATTTAGATTTAGCTTCTGGGGCTGCGGAATTAGGAAGACTAAAGATGTCTCTCGCCAAATTGGGACCATTCTATTCCGTTTTCTCTCTCCAATTTGATGGCAGTGAAGATTGGGTTTATCAGGTTGAGACCCGATTTGACGGCAAATCAATCGAATACAACCTGGGGATCACCGGGGTCACAAGATCATCTGACCCTGGAGATGTCAGGTTGGTGAATACCGAGGGAATCAATCAAATGATCGGGCCAGGAACCGACAATCTCTGTGCGCAGTTCCCAGATGAGATGAATACCGGTGTACTCTTCATCTCCCCGGTAGATGTAATCAATCCAGATATCCTCAAGCAAGATTGGGACATTGAAAAAAACCAATCATTCCTGGATAGGGATGCTACAATCCAAAGCAGCGAGCAGGATTATTACTACGGATGGGAAGATATTGAAGCAGAATTGGTGATCGATGAAAAAACAGGAGCAATTCTCAGGTACACTTTCGACGCGGTTGGTTCTGATCCGCTTTACGGTAATGGCGGAGGAAAAATTCACGGCGAATTTGTTGTCCGTGAGGTGGCTCCTCAAAAAATTCAGCAGGTTGTCGGTTGTGAGATCCCTGTTCCAATCCCCACGGACGCCCACAACATTATCATTCTCCCCGGGATGTACTCATTTGAAACCGAACTGGGACCAGTAAAACTGGATAAGTTTTTCGACCAGGAATTACTGATCAATGGGTGGGGACGTGATACCGCCATGGTAAATGATGAAGACCGTGAAGGGATTTTAATCTACTTCACAGATACCGAAACTCTCACCGTCCATATCCAGGCTCTCAACCCCGAAGATTTTTCGGAAGGATATCAAGTAAGACTGTATCTTGAAAATCGGTAAATCATCAATATTAAATTTTTTGGGCGTTGAGAAATTAAGAAATCCCTACAGTTCTACAGTTTCTCTTCAATCAATACCGCAGGAACTGTGATAAACCCCTCGCCTACCACTCCAACCCGGCCAACCTGGTCGGGTTGATTTTTTGCCTGCCAGGCTAAATACGCGGCTGCAAAACACTGCACCTGGCTTGGCGACCAGATATCACCTTCAGGGACCTGCCCATGCAGCACACGGTGCCGGGTGATCTCTTCAAAAAAATCCATCGGGTCTGCGATATCAACCCCGAGATTATATAGACACAGCTGTCGTTGCAGCCTGCCAAAAAACAAATTTGCCGCCATGATTTCACCGCTTATCCATGCCCGAAAACAAACTTCGGGAACGCATTCAATCACCATCCGCTCAGCTGTTGGATCAGCACCCGAACCGGCGAATCCAAGCTGGTGCAGCTTCCCGTGAAGTCCGAATGCAGTTTCCATCCATCCAGGAATTTTCCCGCCAGACGATGGCGTGCGATAGACAGGCAGTCCCCGCTGCTTGAGGAGATGCTCTGCCACCCGCATATCACCAGGGCGCCCGCGAGAAATTGGGATCAACAATGCCGTCCTTCTTTCAGGATCCATCAAGATTTGCTGGTTGAGCGCGCTGGGGCCGACCACACCCACCACAGCTTGCTGCTGCCCGCCGATAAAAGCAACCACCTCAGCAAGTTCCCCTTTCCCTCCACCGACAGGTTCCAGGCTTTTGTTTAAAGCCGTGTAGCTAATTGCCTTTTTCCCTCGTGAGGGGTCTATTCCGATATATGTTTCAGAGGTGAACAACATACCATTTTCCTCATTAATCTGGACCAATTTCCTTTAAACATAGCGGAAATTTCCGCCATGCGCCACCAGAACCAGTCACAGATTGGCTTTGCGCCGCGAAAATCACTACTCCCCAAAATACTCCAAACGTAAGACAGTGGCATCTACCCCAAAATCATCCGCTAGCAAATTGAAAAAATCTTCGCTGGTCATCAAATGGTAGCGCCCATCTTCTAAATAACTGCGCAAGAAAGAAAAGAACAGCTCGTCGCCGAGCTGGTCACGCAGCGCCTGCAAGAATTCGGCTCCGCGCAGGTAGACAGCCCGGCGGTAATCTTCATAAATTGGGTAATCATAGATCGTCGCATCCACCTCCCCGCTCGGATCATATTCCTCAATCCTGAATTCCCACCACCAATCGACCAACTCGGGATAAGCAACCTCGTAAAAGAGAAGCTCGCTGTAGGTTGCCAGGGCTTCATCGAGCCACGGTTCCATAGCCTGGTCGCTGCCAACCTGAGAAAACCACCAGTTATGGGCTGTTTCATGCGCTACCAGGTAAACAAGCATATTGCGGTTGTTCCAATTGTAGGTCTTGAACACCTCTTCACTGAGGAAAAACAGCCCGTCGTATTCCATCCCGTCATACATCTCAAGCTGGGCAATCGTCAGGCTCTCAAACGAATACGGCCCGTAGACGCCCTCAAAAACCTGCAGCGCGGTGACTGCTGCGCCAAGGGCGGCATCCACCTCCCGGATCGTCGCCTTTTGGGAATACACCGAGATCTCGATCCCCTGATAATTTTGCTGCCTGATTGAGTAATCCGTCAAAACAGCCAGCGAAAAAGTCCGCGCCCCATGGAGCTGATAGCTGAACTTCCCATCGATCTCTACTGGCGGAGCAGGAGCCGCCACCAAAACATTTTCTGGGGGGTCAGCGAGTTCGAGAGTAACAAAATAATCTGCGCTTTCGTACGCCAGATGCTCCCCATAAGCTCCCGGTGAATGCGCCAACCATTCATTCCCAGCCTGATAGGGAGGCACAAAGGGATACCAATTGGTCAGCACCAGCTGATCTTCAGTATAGCCAAATATTCCGGATTGCTCAGGAAAGTCGATATGGTAGGTTAATGAAATCTCCACTGAACAATTTTCAGGAAGGGAATTTTCCAACAGCAACGATAATTTCCCCCCATCCAGCTGATAACTGTCGACCTGGTCACCAGCGATTTCGATCCCGGAGAGACTAAATACTCCGGGAAGCCAATTCGGTTCAACCATCAGCATGATCTCACTAAGCAAATCCCCGGTACGGTTTGGATATATGATCCTCTCTTCAACATGCGCGGCATGCTGCTCAATTCCCAGATAAACCGACAAATGGTATTCCGGCCTGAGGGATTCGACAGCGGGGTATCGTCCTGGACAGGCGCTCGGGGAAAGCTGAGTTACCTGTGCTGCCTGAGTCGCGTGCAGTGTCGTTGACGTTGGCGAGACGTATGGCGCCACACCCAGTGTCTGGAGCTGCTCCTCAAGGTCTTTCACACCGGTTTGCTCAGGAACACTCCCTGCACAGGCTGAAAGCACAAGCGCTAAAAAAAGTAGAATTGGTTTGAATTTCACACGCATCATCTTTCCTTCTCTCCATATTCTATCTTAACGGAGTTTTCAATTTTTTGGGAATGTTGAATCGTTGGTCTGGTGGCAAACATATATTTTGTTTTCCCAAGATTACATCCCAGTGACCTTCATCTATTTCCGAAATTATCATATAATACATCACTAGCTGTGAAAAATTTATCTCCTTCACATGATTTCTTAACAGTGAACAGATCATTTCCATTCTGAGCAAGATCATTATTGTACACAACGCCATAAATTTCTTGCTGGGAATTTGAAAATGAAATCCTTCGAAACTCATTACCGGAGATAGCTATTATGGCGAAATCTGATACTAAGCAACCCCCAACCAACCCATCCGAATTGCACGCCCTATATCAATTGGCTTTTAATCAGGCAAACGAATCAATTATCATCGTTAACCGCGCTGGTCAAATTGTCCTCGCAAACCAAAAAGCCCTGGATACAATAGGCAGAGCCAATCAGGAAATCGTCGGGAAAACTTTTTTTGATTTATTTCCCAAACATGGTGCCGAGGAATATTACGCAATCGTTGAGGAAGTATTCAACACCAGAAATGAATTATCGCTCGAGAGCCCCCAGAATGTCAAGGGGGAGATCCGTTGGTTTCAGTCGCACTTCAAACCCCTGCAAGACGACCATGGAAATATTTCTCATGTGGTCTCTAATGTCACCGAAATCACGGAATATAAAAACCTGATCGAGGAGTTAAATTCCTCACATTCTAATTTAAATAATTTGCTTGAAAACTCTAACGATATTATTCTGGTCTCCGATAAGAACAGCCAGATCGTGTTATTTAACAGTGCTGCTGCAAAACTAATTAAGACAACCCAAAACATAGATTTAAGACCTGGGATTTCGTTAAAAGAAATATCAAAAGATGAGAAGGAAAACGCGGTGTGGCGCCAGATGCACCAACGTGTTCTGCAGGGAGAAGTTTTCAGGCAGGAAATTTCCTTAAGTTTTCCAGACGGGAACACCCGGTTGTTTGAAACTTCATTTCAGCCAATTTATAAAGAAGGAAAGGTGATTGGTTTTTCAGAATTCTCGCGAGACATCACCGAAAGAAAATTTGCTGAGGTGGCCCTGGCAGAAAGCGAAATGCGTTTCCGGCAGTTGGCAGATCACATCCCGGAAATATTTTGGATTTGCTCACCGGATTGGGGTGAGGTATTCTATATCAGCCCAACCTATGAACAGGTAACTGGACGGACCTGCGAAAGCCTCTACCAAAACCCGGCCAGTTGGTTAGAAGGGATTGTTGAGGAAGATCATGCAGAAGTACAAGCTGCCCTTACCAAAAAAATAAACGGTGATTTTGACAACCCGTACTCGCCAGAGTACCGGATTATTCGTCCAGATGGCTCGATCCGTTGGATTCTCAGCCGGGCCTTCCCGATCCATGATCACAAAGGGAAAGTGGTCCGGGTTGCGGGGATTTCAGAGGATATTACCACACGTAAAAATATCGAAGATGAGCTTCGAAAAAGCGAAGCGCGCTACCGTAATTTGTTTAGTACGATGTTGAATGGTTTTGGACTTTATGATGCAGTCTACGACGATAGTGGCATCCCAATCGATTTTCGGATCCGGGAAGTAAATCACGCCTTCGAAGAGATAACCGGCCTGCGAGGAGAAGATCTTATCGGCGCATCCCTGCTTGAGATGATTCCCGGAGCAGAAGACTATTGGAGAGAAGCTTTTGCCAATGTAAACACAACCGGCGAACCGATTCGGATGGAAGGATATTCCCAGGATTTTGATAAACATTTTCAATTAGTCGCTTTTCAACCTACAGCAGACAGCTTAGCTGTGTTATTTTCCGACATCTCCAAACAGGTTATCGCAGAACAAGAACTCAACAACTTAAACATAGAACTAGAAAAGCGTGTGACAGAACGCACCCTGCAGTTGGAAAAAAAGAATAAAGATATCGAATCATTCTCCTACTCGGTCTCCCATGATCTCCGCGCCCCCTTGAGAGCGATTTCAGGCTTTGGACAAATTTTATTGGATGAATACGCAGAAAATTGGGAAGAGGAACCAAAAAAATTACTTGACCGCATGATCCAGGCGGGTAAAAAAATGGATTCCCTGATTGATGGGCTGCTAACCCTTTCACGGATCAACCAGGTTGGTTTGAATATTACGCAGCTCAATCTATCTGTCTTGGCCGAACAGGCGTTTGCGCTGTTGTCTGAAAACTTCCCGGGACGAGATATCCGATTTTCGGCAACGAAGACCCCTGACATTAAGGGTGATCCCAGTTTGTTAGAAGCATTGCTGGCCAATTTGATCTCTAACGCCCTAAAATTTTCGAGCAAACAAAAAACAACCAAAATTGAATTCGGGTGCCAGACCAACCAAAATGAGCAGGTGTTTTATCTCAAGGATAATGGGATTGGTTTCAGCGAAAACCATGCTGAAAGGTTGTTTGCTCCATTTCAGAGGTTTGAGAACGAAAATGAATATGAAGGAACTGGGATCGGATTGACGATTGCGAAGCAAATCGTTGAACGCCATAACGGGTCGGTATGGGCGGAATCTCAACCCGGTGAAGGAGCTACTTTTTACTTCAAAATTTAAACTGCCCGCGGGGGAACCGCAGGGATATCCGAAACAAAATATGCTTGAGGAATTATTTATTTTAACAAAGCGGTTTTGAGGCTGTCTGCCACCCTGCCAGCGGTCTTGCCATCCCAAAGGGCAGGCTTGGTGCCGGTTGGCCAATCTCCGCTGAGCACCCTCGCGATACTCTCCAAAGCAGTCTCCACATCAACCAGTTTGTTGGTCCCTTCGGTGATCGTGATCGGTCGCTCGGTATTTGGGCGCATCGTCAGGCAGGGCACGTCTAAATAGGTGGTCTCTTCCTGAATTCCCCCAGAATCGGTCAGCACCAGCCTGGCACTCCCTACCAGGTTCATAAAAGGGATGTAGCCCAGCGGCTCGACAAGCTGCATACCAGCAGAGCCCTCCAACTTGTCCCACAAACCGAAAGTCTCCAGCCGTGCCCGGGTGCGCGGATGCACCGGGAAAACCAACGGGAGTTTCTTCGCTGCCTGGATCAGCAAATCGACAATTGGAGAAAGCGCTTCCTGTCGATCAACATTAAAGTCTCGGTGCAGGGTGACAACCCCATAGCCTTTGGGGGTCAAGCCCAGATCGCTCATTGCTGAATCCGCTTCAATTTTTTCACGCAGCAGCTCATAGGAATCGAGCATGATATTGCCCACCCTCACAACCCGTTCCGGGCTGACGCCCTCACGCAGCAGGTGCTCGTCCCCATCTGGAGAAGGCGTCCATAATAAGTCGCACAGCGCGTCGGTCACAATCCGGTTAATCTCTTCTGGCATGCTGCGATCACCGCTGCGCAGCCCGGCTTCGAGGTGGGCGACCGGCAGCCACAGCTTCTTGGCCGTGATCGTTACTGCCAATGTCGAATTCACATCGCCAACCACAATAATGTAATCTGGCGCTTGCTCCAGGCAAACCTTTTCATAAGCCAGCATCACCCCGGCAGTCTGTTCTGCGTGGGTGCCGCTGCCCACACTTAAATGAATATCCGGCTGGGGCAGGTTCAGGTCGCGCAGAAAATTGCCGGACATATTCGCATCGTAATGCTGTCCGGTATGCACCAGCAGCGGGTTGCACCAACCTTGTTTAATCAGTTCGTGATACAGCGGGGCAACCTTCATGAAGTTTGGTCGTGCCGCTACAATCAAATGGATCGTCGGTTTTTGGGTATTCATCACTTCGATATTATCCCATAATGTCCGCTGAACAGGCAACCATCTGCCCGGAATCTCGCTCAATGCCTTTCCCACTGGACAACGCCGGGCACTTC
>JBDLJU010000062.1:0-13934 GCA_039714215.1 Chloroflexota bacterium
TCTTTACACCTCCCCGGCAATTGATGCTGGGGACAATGCAATCTGCGCCAATGCCCCGGTTTCCAATCTTGACCAGCGCGGTGAACCTCGCCCTCAGGATGGCGATCGAGATAACATCGATACCTGCGACCTCGGAGCTTACGAAGTTGAGGACCCAAGGGATATCCCAACAATTTCGGTGAGCAATTCACCGGTCACCTATAATGGCTCACCACAGGCTGCCATAATCGCCCCCTCTGTCGCTGGCACAATCAGCAATATTCTATACAATGGTTCTGCAACCGTACCTTCGGCAATTGGCACTTATGTAGTTACGGCAGACTTCGCCGCAGATGACACCTATAATTACCAATCGCTGACCGGTGCAGCCGCGGGAGACTTCGTGATCGATCCAGAATACACTGCACCAACCGTCGATATATTCACTGCGGTATCCCCTTCATCAAGCTTGACGATCAGCATTACAACTTTCACCGCTTCAGACAACGTTGCCGTGACAGGCTACATCATCACCGAATCCTCGACTGCACCAGCGTTCGATGCCGCCGGGTGGGCTGGTTCCGCCCCCACAACTTACCCGGTCACCGCAGACGGCAGTTACACACTGTATCCCTGGGCGAAAGATGCTTCCGGAAATGTGTCTGCTGTGTATGGCTCCCCGGCAGCTGTGATCGTTGATGCCCCGCCCCCCTCAGTTAGCTCAGTAACCCGATCAGACAGCAACCCGACAGGTGCTTCCAGCATAGATTTCACTATCACCTTCTCTGAATCAGTAACTGGCGTGGATACGGCTGACTTCAGCTTGACCACCACCGGAGCTGTCAGCGGGGAATCTATTACCGGTGTAAGCGGTTCCGGCGACAGCTACACTGTTACTGTGGCCACCGGCACAGGCGACGGCACCATCCGCCTCGATGTGCTTGACGATGATTCGATCATCGATATTGACAGCCTGCCACTCGACGGCGGCTTCACCAGCGGTGAAGTCTACGAGATCGACAGAACCGCACCGGACACCAGCCTGGATGTCACACCTACAGATCCCAGCAGCGACACATCCCCGACCTTCGAGTTCAGCAGCCTGGACGGTACAGCCGTGTTCGAATGCCAGCTCGATGGCGGCGGATTCAGCGCCTGCACCAGCCCGCATTCGTTCACTGACTTGAGCGAGGGAGCACACACCTTTGACGTGCGCGCCGTCGATCTTGCTGGCAATACCGATGCCACGCCTGAAAGCTACACCTGGACAATAGAAGCAGGCGGAATTCTTTTCTGGGACGATTTCGAAACCGGAGACTTCAGCCGTTGGTCCCGCTTCAACGACGGCAAGGGATACTTATACCCCTGCACAGATGCGGCCCTCAACGGGAGTTATGGCGCATGTGTTGACCGCGGTACAGATAACAGGAAACAGCTGATCGATGAAACCCCGGTGTACCAGACAGCCTTTACGGTCCAATTCAATCTTGATATGAATTCACTCAAGTTTGGTGAAGGAGAACGCTTCCGCTTCATGCAGGTTAAGATGGGCGCAGAACGGCCATTCTTCATCGTGGTCAAGTATGATTCCGGGCAGTACCTGATGCAGCTCAACACCCTGTTGGATGACCTCACCAAGGTTAAAACCGGTTGGTATCTGCTCAATAATGCTCCTCGAACCATTGAGGTGAACTGGAAAGCTGCCAGCCCCGATGGAGCCAACGATGGCTGGATCGAGTTTTATCTCGAAGACACCTTATTGGAAACTCTGAGCAATTTGGACAATGACACCATCTTTGTAGACACCTTCAAGATCGGCTTTACCAGCCGGCTGGACGGCAAATCCCTTTCCGGGATCTTCTATCTCGATGATATTTATACCAGCAATGGGGGTTATATCGGAACCCCGTAATCACCAAAAGACTTTTCACCTGCCAGGCTGTCATTTTGACAGCCTGTTTTTTTAACAGAAGAAAAACTTGATGTTAATGATATTTTCCATAATTTTTCCTTATATTGGAGTGATCGACGGGACACATATCACCCCCACATAGGTACATATGCAACTATGTGGATACAATTTAATCATGCTAGACTGAGACACAATTGTATTAGATTTTATAATTGATACTTATTAGTAGTACTTATATCAACACTAATAAGTCGTTTTCGTAACATAAGGTGACGAAATACCAATATTTTTTTGATTGTTTTCAACTAATTCCAGTCAATCTAAATCGCAAAGCCTTTAAATTTGATTCTTTTTTGAATACTGAAATAATCTCTGATATCAAACGGAATACGTCTCATCAAACACCAAGTTCAATCCAACAACTCCTGAGGAGGAGAAACAATGAAAAACTTTGTTAAAGCCCTTACAATCTGCTTCATCATCCTACTTATGTCAGGGGGAAACGTTTCCACAGCTCAAGCAGTTGATAGTCCACCTACCAACGTTTCCGCCACTGATGGATTATGGGCAGGTTGGGTCCGAATCGATTGGGACAGCACCTACACAGACGGGTTTCACAGCATTTGGCGGGCCACCTCAGCCGGTGGGTCTTATACACATGTTGACACAGTGACCTACGATATTACATATTTCCAGGACACAACTGCAACGACCGGAACCAACTATTACTATAAAGTTAAAAGCTGCTTTGACATCACCTGCAGCTCATTAAGTGATTACGACCTCGGTTGGCGGGGATACATCAACACTGTCACCAGCATCAATGCAGCCGACAGCGCCAGCTCGGACTACACCTTTGTCACCTGGAGTGCAACGGCCAATGCGGATTATTATAACGTCCAACGTTCCATTTCCGTCGGAGGGACAAAGACTTTCGTAGGGACCACCACCAGCACATTTATATTTGATGATCAGGTCACCCCAAACAATGTATTCTACTATTATGTGATGGCATGCAACAATACCGGCATTGATGCTTGTAGTGAATACCACGACTACGATGCCGGGCAGCGCGCCTGGCCGGTAGTCCAAAATGTGGCTGCTTCCGATGGTGGTCATCCCGGTTTTGTCAGGGTGACCTGGGATGCTGTCAGCGGCGCAGGTTCGTACCGGGTTTATTACTCCACCAACGGTGGGAGTTCTTACCTTAGCTACGAAACTGCCTCCTCCAATACGCACGACTACTCCCTTCCCCTCATCGGATTTGAATACACCTTTGCCGTCACCCCGTGCTTCAGCAGCGTGTGCGGCGGCACTAAAAGCACTCCAGATATCGGCTGGCTAGACTTCCCCTCACCAACGAATGTGACCGCTTCTGTCCTTGCCTGGACAGATCATACCCAGATCACTTGGGATGAGGTTGACTCGAATGCCTGGTATTACGTCTTCAGAGACTCTGTCTCCTCCCCAAGCGGAAAGACCCTCGCCGGGTACGCTGCTGCTGCAGAAATCTTCAGCGACTACTACAGCACCGGCGCCCTACCAGGAACAAACTACAACTATTGGGTGATCGCCTGCCCTGACACCGCCGTCACATACACTGATCCCGGCTGCAGCGACTATTCAACTGCTGATATTGGAGTTTATACACCAGCCACACCCCAAAATGTTCTTGCCAGCGATGGCACCTCGCAAGCCCATGTTCAGATTTCATGGGATGCAGTTGATGGCATTTCAGATTATCGAATACAGCGCTCACTAGACCCCTGGGCAGGTTCTCCTGTGTGGGCTGATCTCGGGACATCAGCATCAAACTCTTACCAAGATACTACCGCAGTGGAAGGTACCACTTACTATTATCGGATAAGAGCTTGTGGTTCTGAGTTTTGCGGTGATGTTTCTAGTCATGATGGCGGTTACCTACAGGGTGTCTGCTACGCCCTGACCCTCAATACCACCGGAAACGGCTCAATCACTCCGAGCCCAACAGATTCTCTTGGCTGCTCAGTAGGAGAATATATCGAAGGCGAAACTATCGAGCTTGTTGCTTCGCCAGACAGCGGGTGGAATTTTGACAGCTGGACCAATACAGATAATGATGCGATCACCTCATCGCTTAACTATGTGACCATGCCCGCAAGTGTACATGCAGTTACTGCCACCTTCTCTGTTACCAGCTCACTGATTTTCACAGACGGCTTCGAAAGCGGTGATTTAAGCGCCTGGACCCGCTTCAACAGCGGCAGCGGTTTCCTCGATGCCTGCACACAGGGGGCGGTCAACGGCACTTACAGCGCATGCGTGACCCGCGGCAGCAATGATAAGCGTAAACAGTTAATCGATGACACCCCAAATGCTGAAACCTCTTTCTCGGCCCGTTTCAACTTTAATATCAACAGCCTTTCGATGACAAATGGCGAACGCTTCCGCTTCATGCAGTTCAAGATGGATGCGGTTCGGCCGGCATTCATCGTGCTCAAGTACGATTCCGGGCAATACAGCATCCAACTCAATACCCTGCTGGACGACCTCACCAAGGTGAAATCTGGCTGGATTCCTTTGCCAGATGCAGTCCGCACAATCGAAGTGGAGTGGCAGCAAAGCAGCGGCGAGTCGGCCAACAACGGATACGCCAAACTGTACCTCAATGACGTGCTTCAGGACGAACTCACCGGACTGGACAACTTCAACATCAACATCACCAGCTTCCGCATGGGCTTCACCAGCCGGCTGGGCGGCAAGAGCATCTCTGGGGTTTTCTATATCGATGATGTCGCCACCAGCAACACAGGCTATATCGGGTTGCCCTAAAAAAGATTCTGAATAAAAAAGAGGGAACAGCAAACCCGCTGTTCCCTCTTTTGCTTCCTCTTAAGTTATTTATGCCGCCATCTGCTTCAATTCCACGCCAACCTCATTCATAAACGCCATCGCATTCTCATCAACCCGGTAGGCATCAATATATACCACCCGAACAACCCCAGCATTGATCAGCGTCTTTGTGCAGTTAATGCACGGGAAATGGGTCACATAGCAGGTTGCGCCCTTGGTAGAGACCCCATGCAGCGCCGCCTGGATAATTGCATTGGTCTCCGCATGGATCGTTCGCACGCAGTGACCGTCGACCAATAAGTGCCCATCATTGTCGCAGTGCGACAATCCGCTCGGTGAGCCGTTAAACCCGGTGGTCAGGATCCGTTTGTCTTTCACCAGCACCGCGCCGACGTGGGCCCGGTCGCAGGTGCTTCGCTTGGCAACTTCAACAGCAATATTTATAAAATACTCATCCCAGGTTGGGCGCATAGTACCACCTCGATAAAATTGTAAAAAGTTTGAAAGATTTTGAAATATTTCCTTTTTTAATTTTACCATTCGTTCAAGGAGGACACCTTAAAAACCGGGTATAATCTTAATTGACATGACGACTACCACGGAGGGTAAAAAACCGATGAAAAAAATCCAGATCACCGTCAGCCTGCTGCTGCTGCTCATTTCTCTTTCGACCGCCTGCAGTGCTTTCACCCCTGAACCAACCCCAACTGTAGCGCCAACCGCCACAGAAACGCCTGTGCCTTCTCCCACCACAACAAATACACCACCGCCGAGTCTCACCCCGACCACCAAACCGACCCACACGCCCACCGTTGACCCGATCGAGGCGCTGATGCCTGTTGGAGACCCAGCCGCAGAGTGGCAGGGCATCCCGATCATGCCCGAGGCGGTTGCCGGAGAGGGCGACAGCAGCAGCTACCGCTTCGCCATCGAAGCCACAAAATTTGAGATTCAGGCATACTACAACCGCGAAATGGGAAAGTTGGGCTGGGAAACGTTTGCTACCGGGACCAATGATGCTGGTGAGGTGATAATGATCATGTACTCCAAAGGAGACGAGATCACCACGATCAGCTTTTTGAAAGGCCCGGACGGATTGATCATTGTGATGTTTGTGTAAATAATTTCACGCCATTTGGAAAATCAAAATTTCATGACTGAGAATAACCCCTCTGACAGAAATTTATCACCAGGGAAACCAGGAAAACTTGCCTGGAAGTTACTGCTTTCTGTAATCATAATTTATTCATTTTCTTTCTTCCGTTTTACGGGGGAGCTTATTTACTCTGGAATAAATTTTATTTGGTATCTATACGCCGAACCATTCGCTGAAAACATTCAATTAGGCGGATTTATCGGCGCCTTTTGTGTTCTATGGATTATCAGGGGGTTATTAAATCGGATTCAAAATGTCAGGATAATTTCAATCTTCCAAAGCGGATTATTATTATTTATTTACGGAGTGATTTTTATTGAATCACTCATCGGCAATGTGATTCAATCAGGGTTTGAATATAATCAAGTTATTCATTTCGTACTCGGAAGAGAACAGCTCATTACCTTTACCGGATTGATCGTAGTTTTCCAAGCATATAAGATTTATGTTCTTTTCCGAAAGGACGTCCGCAGCTTATTTTCAAACCAAGCAGATAGAGCAGACAATTCTGATTCCGCATATGTGGAGCCGGAAAACCTGAATCCATAAGACAGCTCCCCTTCACAGTTTTATAAATAAACTTCAGGATATTTATTTGGAAGATAAAGAAGGTTTAGATCAAATCCGATAGATCAAAACAAAGAGACACCCTGCTGTACTAAACAGGGTGTCTCTCACTATTTTGAAAGATTTAATTTGTGATTACCGGGTCAACGATCGGTGGAGCATTCACCTCCAGGCTGCGCAGGTAAGCCACCAGGGTTTGCAGGTCGTAATCATTCAACCTGCTGCCCCAGGCCGGCATCAGTGTCTCCGAGACACCGCCAGCAATGATCTGGTAGATCGCCGCATCAGGTGTCTGAGAGAGGAAAATCTCATTATTCAGCGCCGGTGCCATCGGCGTGCCAAACGCGCTGACCCCATGGCAAGATTTACAGGCCAGGTGGAACAAATCATCACCTTCTGCAATCATCTCCGGTGTCGACGGGATGCTGGCCAGCTCAACTTCGGGGAAATCGACGCCGGCCTCGAGCATCTCCGGCCAGCGGTAGATCAAATCAATCACCAGGTTAATCTCTTCCTCGGGAAGCATTCCCTGCCAGGCTGCCATCAAGGTGGCGGGCACCCCGGTGCTGACCAGCTCAAAGAGCTCCTCAGAAGATTTTGCGCGCAGGTCCACCGAGTCTATCGCTGGTGCGATCACAGTACCGCTGCCGTTGGCTCCATGGCAGGCAGCACAATTTTCCGCATAAACCACCAGACCCAGACCCAGGTTCTCTCCACCTGGCAGGCTGGATACAACCGACAGCATTTCTTCTGAGACTTCAAACTCAATCATTTCCGGCGGAGTCAAACCCAGTTCCGCCACCCGCTGATCGACATACTCCCAATTGGCATACTGCACAAAGGTAACCATGTCTTTTATCTGAGTAAGGCTCAAAATCCCGCCCTCCTCTACTGCCCAGGCGCCCATCTGGGTTTCATAACGGCCGCGTGAAATCACTTTGATCAACTCGTCTTCCGGCATACTGCGGATCGCATCAGAATTGAGCGGGGGGTTGGTGCTGATCCCTTCACCAGACGCCCCATGGCAGACCGCACAATTGGTCGCATAGATATCTGTTGCAGAAACCACCGAACTGATATGAAATTCATCCTTCTTTTCAGCTTGGATCTGCGGTTCATAAAGCGCATAAATAGGGATCACCAGCAAGATTACTCCCATCGACAGCAGGCTGAGCCACTTCATATTCTTAGTCATTTTTGGCTCCTTAGATGTAAACCAGGTCATCGACCGTGGCATTGCTGCGCTGGATTGCAGCACTGGTATCGGCTTCAAGTTCCCCATCTTCGTTGATCGAAAGCGCAAACAAATCCAATGGCCTTGGGGCTGGCTCATTGAGCACTTCACCATCAATTGAGAATTCAGATCCATGGCACGGGCATACAAACTTGCCGGTCGCGGGCTCGTAAGGCACCGTACAGCCCAGATGGGAGCAGCGGTAATACAAAGCGATAAATCCGCCGTCCTCGAGACGGACAAGGTAAAAGCGCCCGTTTTCAAAGGGGGTCACGCTCCCCGGGGGGTACTGATCCGGACTGCCCAGGTTGAACACGCTGCCAAACTCCCCTTCAGCCACACGCGGAGAAAAATAGCGGAGACCTACAAAAGATAATTCCAGGGCAGCCAGTGCGCCAGCCCCGCCAAGTAATATATTTAGAAAGTCTCTTCGAGACGGTTGTTGTGTATCCATCGTTAACTCCAGGGAATAATTAATGCCATCCCTTCACCGCGCATAAAAACGCCAATTACGGTGAGGGTGATGAAAGAAACCAGTAGTAAGGTAAACATGGTCTGGCGCACTTCACAGGCTTTTGCACCAAGCCACTTAAGAAAATCGTTTGTCAGTATCAAAATCAGCAGCAAACCTGCCATCGGTACCCAACCATTACTGATTGAAGTCGGTAGGAAAGGCAGCAGCCCGGGTAAATTGAGGAAGTATTCATCTGCAACCACATAGATAAAGGTCCCCAGCACCCCAAAGAAAACCGCCCCAGCCGCCATCCAGCGTCCGCGCAGAGATCGGAACCACACCCCGGTGGTTTCCATGTCCTTGTCCAGGTATGGGATCGAGATCAGAGCCAGCAATCCCAGCCCAGGGATTACAATCGCGCCAAACACCGGGTGGAAGTGCATCAGCAGTTCCTGGAATCCCATAAAATACCAGGCGGCTTTTGCAGGGTTCGGGCTGTGAGCCGGGTTGGCAGCCTCTTCTAACGGGGCATTCACAAATGCCGAAAAACCAATCAGTACCGCCAGCCAGACCAGGGCATAGACCACTTCAATGCTCACCAGGTTGGGGATCGTCGTCACCCGGAGTTTATCGGCTGCCTGTCCAATCTTGCGCGGTACCGTAATTTTGTCTTTCCGCACCCGCCAGATATGAATAGAGATAATTGCGAACATAATTAAGGGAATTACCGCCACATGCAGACCATAGAAATTGGTCAGGGTGGCCGCACCCACTTCAGAGCCACCCAAGAGCAGCCGGGTCAGAGAATCTCCAATCAAGGGGATGTAACCAAGCAGGCTGGTGCCAACGGTGATTGCCCAGTAAGCCAGCTGATCCCAGGGGAGCAGGTAACCGGTAAAATTTGAAGCCACAACCAGCAGCAGCATCACCACACCCATTACCCAATTGAACTCCCGCGGCGGGCCAAATCCGTGGGTGTAGAAGACGCGCAGCAAATGCAACACCGCCACAATCACCATCAGATTGGCCGACCAGTGATGCAGGTTGCGGATCAAGTTCCCGAAAAAGATTTCAGTCTGCAAAGCAACCAGGGATTCATAGGCTGCTTCCGGGGATGGGGTATATACAAACATCAACATCACCCCGGTGATCCCTAAAACCATCGTCAGTAAGATCAGTAAACCGCCGAGGCCAAAGGTGTAGTTCAGTTTCAACGCCGGCTTTGAGACCTTGGGCGGGTGGATGTGAAGGACAAAGTTATCCATCACGGTCTTCAACCTCTCCCGGTCAGTAATCGGAGCCAGGGGGTGGCGCATGATCGATTGCTGGATCCGTTTTATCACGGGGGGTTTATTTTGATCATTTGGTGGTTGTTCTGTTGTCATCGTCTCATCCATTTTTGAAATCAATTTTTTTTTTACAAATTGGGGGAGAGCGATTACTGCCCTCCCCCGAGAATCCTGAAAGAAATTGTCAGGATCGGTTATCCATCTGTGTCTTTTCCGCCCCCACCATTGCCATTTCCAGCACCGGGGCCTGCCCATAACGGACGGCCATTGGGGTCACGAAGCATTACTCGCTCGCCTGTGGACAGCTGGGTGATATCTCCGGCTGAGAACTGCTCGCCTGAGTAGAAACCGACCACAGAGATCTGGTCACCTATCTGGAAGGTGACACCCTGCGAAGAGAAGAAACGCGGCTGACCAGTCTGGAAGGAAATCACTTCACCGCTGTCAGTTGCAATTGTCATGCTGCCGCCCTGGAATGCCAGTAAGCTGCCATTCAGGGTGACCCACTCATCAGCCTGCACCATTGAAGCCGGGTCTGGTGTATGTGAGCCATCTGCCGATCCAGCCGATTGGCCTTGCCCGCTGGTGGCTCCCCCGCTCCACATCGGCTGACCATCCTCGGAACGCAAGGTCAAAATCTGGCCATCATCCAGGATCACGGTACTGGCATGGATCATCCCATCATTAATCGTACCGACAACAAAAGCAATCTTACCGACTGCCAGGTCAACACCCTGGTTCTGCCAGTAGTCCGGCGGTCCGAGCTCAATGTACTGGCTCTCTCCAGTGGATAGCTGCACAGTCATCCCGAAGTCATCCAGCTCGACAATCGTTCCGCTGGCCTGGTAAGGTTCCCCTTCCATTCCCTCAGCAACCGGGCCAACTGCCTGATCGGCAGCCGCGTTCTGGTTGGCCTGAGGTGCGGATCCATGGTTGGCTGTTTGTTGGCTAACAATCGGGGAAACCTCTGCAGCCTGAATTTCAACTTCGGAAGCATTAATGCTGTAAGCCAAAGCGGCACCCGCTGCACCCAACACTGAAACTGCTAATACTGCAACAATAATTTTCTTGAACATCGTTTATCTCCTATATTTTGAAGAATGTTTATCATTCTCATTTCTGCTGGTGAAAAATACCCAGCGGTTTTTTTATGTTTTAATAGCCACTATCATAAGATAGACTTATGGAGAACTTGTGAAGAGGATGTGGGCATCGTATCGAGACTTTTTCCCCCAGAATTCCGAGGATGTTTTGTAATCCTAGCAGCCAAGCAAATTGGCTACAGTCTCATCCAAATCTAACCCTTTCCCTCGTTTCATCGCAGCTGTGAAGACCTCTGGCGCGAGTTCACTTTCAAGCTTTGCCAATAATTCTCTGATATTATCCCTAAGTTTCCCTTCCAACCACCTGACCTGGTCACTGGCTGGATGGTCGAGGATTAAGCTGAGCAGTTCAACAGCGCGCTCAGTTTTTCCTTGGACGGTCAGCAGGCGGGCGAATTCATAGGTCAACCGGATGATATCTCTGTAAAATCCAATTTCCTTTGAGATCAACAAACTTTGGTGGAGGTATTTTTCAGCCTCCTCAATCCTCCCTAACGACACCGCCACCTTGCCCAGATATTTTGTAGCCGTCTGTGTTGAGTAATGAAAACCGACCTGTTCAGCGAATTCGAGGCAGCGAAGATAAGAATCTCTCGCTCCCTTTAAATCTCCTCGCGCCAAATCAGCATGTCCCAGCACAATTAAGGGGGTCGTCGAGCCAATCGTATCTCCGAGTTCTTGATAAAGAACCAGGTTTTCTTCAGCTAGTGCTGTCGCTTTTTGATAATCCCCGGTCACCAAAGCGCCCATCCCCACAGCGAACAGTGCGAATGCGTACATCCACTGCTTATCTAATCTGGCAGCAATCTTCATCAATTTTTCAATTGTGAAAACATACTTTGAATAACGGTTCATCATGTAAGCGTTCACCGTCAGGCTGTCATAGGCAAGGATTAAGGCCTCCGGGTGATCGAACTTTTCAAGAATTATCACAGCTTGTTCCGCCAACTCAAATCCCTGCTCGGGAACGCCTAACCAGGCCATGAAATACGCCTGCAGGGAAATTGCCAATGCTCGGGCAGCTACGGCTTGTGAATCCTCCTCGCCTTCCAGTGCTCCTGCGGCTGCGGCAAACAATTCCATCCCGGCAAGGTTCCACCAGCGGATCCAGCAAAGATGCCAGAGTCCGAAACTCATCTTCCAGATAATTGAGGCATTTTTTTCTGCCAGAGCGTATCGCCATGCGGCGCGAATATTTTCAATATCAGCCTCGATCTCAACCAGTGCCGTCATTTGCTGGGGACCGCGAAGAAGGTTTTTCCGGTGCTCAAGAAACTCGGCATAATAGCTTACGTGTGCGTGTTGTGCAGCTACGTTGGCCGCCGAGGATTCGCCAAGCTGCTCCATGGCGTACTGCCGGAGCAGTTCGTGAATTTCCAATCGGCCTGAAGCTGGATCATGACTTAAAAAGGATTTGTTAACCAAACCTGCTAATAGCGAAAGTGACGCTGCCGCCAACTGCTGGGCTGCATCCCGGGTGAATCCGCCTCGAAAAACCGAGAGCTTCTTAAAGGTTTCCTGCTCATCCTGTTCCAAAAGTAACCAGGAGTACTCAAAAACAGCGCGGATACTGCGGTGGCGTTCCGGAGCATCGCGCGTATCAGCAACCAGAATATCTAAGCCTTGCTCAAGCTCAGCAAGAATTTCGGCCACGGAAAGGAGGTGCAGCCAGGCAGCTGCCAGCTCAATTGCCAGCGGCATCCCATCAACGATTTGACAAATATTCTCGATTTGGTCCAATTGATCAGGAGTCGCCTCAAAACCAGGACGTACTTTTCTGGCGCTCTGCACGAACAAGATCAGCGCATCGCTGTCAGCTTCCACTTCTTCCCCATCAATCTGGCTGAAGCCCATTCCCTCAATCTTGTATATTGTCTCGCTCTGTAAATTCAGCCTTTCACGTGATGCTGCCAAAGCTTTTACCTCTGGAGCGGCCTGCAGGATATCACTGACAATCTCAACCCCGCCCAGCAGGTGCTCAAAATTATCGATCACCAGCAGAATTTCCTTATTTTGCAGGTAGCGGAGCAATTGACGCTGCGGATCTTCTTGAGTGGACAAGGGGAAATTGATCGATTCTGCAATCGTCTGAATGATATGCTCAACGGAATTAATTGGAGCCAATGGAACAAAATAACACCCATCTTTGAAGTCCCCCGAGGCTCGCTCTGCCGCCTTGACCGCCAGGCGGGTCTTGCCAATCCCTCCAGGGCCAGTGAGGGTCAGCAGGCGGGCGCGCGCCAGCAAATCCTCAATTTCCGCCAGCTCTTCGCTGCGTCCGACGAACGGCGTGCGGGCCGTTGGCAGGTTGACCTGCGGTTTGGCAGTGGATTTATCAGCTTTAACCAATAATCCTAGCTCGTTTGCCCGTTCAACCGCCTGCCTACGGTTTTTAACATACAGCTTACTGAGAATTTTGCTGACGTAATCTTTAACTGTGGTCTCGGCAAGGTGCAGCCGGTCGGCAATCTCGCGATTGCTCAATCGTTCAGATAACAAAAGAAGAATTTCTTGCTCACGCCAGGTCAGGTCGTCAGCCGGTACTCTTTTCCCAGATAAGTCCACTTTGGCCATTCTCAACTTCTTTAATAATATCTAATCTTTCACATCGATACAGGCCGCGACAAGAATGATAATGAGCAGTAAGCTGCTCTTTATCATTCTACAAGATAACCCTACTTTTTACCTACCAAAAGAATGCTGACCGGGGACACCCAATCCTTTATAGTGAAAACATACTCATCACCGAAACACTTCAAGCCAGCAGCCAAAGGATAAAAACATGTTACCCACAAATCTTGTGCAATCGCCCGAAGTGAACGAGCAAATCATCCCATTGAGCACTTTCCCAAGAGCCGTTGAAGCCCGAATCGAGCCTGAAATTACCGAATTACTGGACAGCCTATCCCCGGAGAACCCGTGGGGCGAGCGCCAGTATGCCGCCCGGAACCTGGGTTTCCGACGCTGCCAGGCAGCCGTCCCCGCTTTGTTAGCCACCCTGCCCGCAGACCCCTTCTGGATGGTGCGCTGTGCAATCATCCAGGCCCTGGAAATGATCGGCGATCCTGCTTCCGTACCAAGCCTTGAGCAGGTTGCGATCAATGACAGCTTCCAGGTGGTACGGGCCTATGCCGCCAAGGCAGTTGAGAGGCTTTCGTAAGTAGCTTTGAATTAAAAAGTTTGTCTGAAAACTGCGCAGCAGCGACCAAAAATACTTCACCAAGGTAATTGAGCTAAATTTAGGAAAATGGCTGGGAATTCCAGCCATTTTCTTGTTAATTCCCATGCAATATATACTTGACTTAATGTAATATATATATTACATTAAGTTTAATAATAAAGGAGTCAGACAATGGATGAAATCACAACAGGCAATCACCTCAAGCTCGCCCGGGTGGCGAAAGACCT
>JBDLJU010000063.1:0-13892 GCA_039714215.1 Chloroflexota bacterium
TCGGTAGATCGAGGATGTTGTGCTGCTTGCTCGCGAGCAGAAGACAAACCCGGAGGAATCCGGCAGCCAGATAATTTCCCCGGGCTGGTCAATATCAAGGACCAGCTCACCCCACAGTGTATAAATTGAGCTTTGCTCCTGATTTGAGATCACCATCCAGTGTTGATTCGGGGAATAGCTGATCTGACCATTTTGAGCATACGGCAGCGTGATTGGGATCTGCCCTTGAACGTCAAATAAGACCAGTTTGTTGTCTGTTTGCAGGGCGGAAAATTTTCTGCCGGGGGATTGCCAGGCAAGATTCGCGAAAGTTCCCGGCATGATCAGATCGAGTCCTCTGGTTTCCTGGTCCAGTAAATATATTCCGGGGAGGCTGTTGGCGCTGGCATAATCTACCGGCTGTAAATTAAGCAGGATCGCGGAAGTAACGGGGTCGAAGGCAGCCTCAAAAAAAGGCAAATCGCCAATAAACTCAGTGCGGCCGCTCTGCAGGTTTACAATGCGAAGCTCATCACTGGATCCATGCTCCCGTTTTGTATAGGTCAGAAATGTATCCTCAGACAGCCAGCCAATAATCGGGTGGTTATTGAAGGGTCCGTATCGCAACCGCACAATCTCCCCCTCAACAGAGGCAGCCCAGGAGGAATAAATTACTCTGGCTTGGGGACCGAAAAACATGGTGGCTTCATGGATGATCCAGCGGCTGTCTGGAGACCAGCTGTGGATCACCGCTTGTTTTGACCCATCGGACAGCTGGGAGATCTGGTCTTCGACGAGATCGTAGATGTAAAGGTCACTGCTCTCTCCATCCAATGCACCAGAAAATGCAAGGTAGCGCCCATCTGGAGACCAAACGTAAGGTGCCCCAATAATGGTCGAGATCAGACCTTGAAGATCTGATGGGGACTGCTCTGCGATCCAGGCTTCAGCCTGCACACCGATCAGTGGTATTTTTTTGACTACCTCACCATCGGGAAGAGAAATCAGCCAGATGGTGGCAGAACTTACCTGTTCGACTGGTTCCAGATCGGGATTGGTGATCCGGATGGCGGCATGCGTTCCGGTGGGAGCGCCAGCTGGGGAAAGCCGAATCTGTTCGTAAATTGGCGGGATTTCTAATTGGCGGGGCTCGCTGCCGTCCAGGTTTGAGATCAGGATGCCGTACCTGGATAAATCTGCGGGATCAGGCGGATTGAAAACCAACCAGAGGCTTTCCTTGCTGATCGGAGTGACCGGTGCGGCCGTTGGGGTGAGTGGAATTTCAGTGGGAGTGGGGGCGGGGCTTACATTGGTTTCATTTGCGGGCGCTGGGGGCGCGGCAGGATTACAGCCGAACAGCAAACCACAGTAGAGTACAGCTAAAAAAAGCTTTCTCATCCAACTCCCATCTACAACTCGTTTTGGTGTGTGAATATTGTACTCTTTTAGATGAAAAAATTCCTGTAATTTGCTGGATTGCAGCAGGTCACCTTGAAAACTTATTGATATTTACCTGCTGAGTTGAAGGCGGAATATCGGGAAGGCGATGTTATAATCTCGGCTGTAAGTAAAAGCAATTTTACTCACTTCGAATGCCGCATAGAATTTTCATTCTGCGTAATATTATTCGAAACCCTACCTAAGCTATGGAGAAGTAAATTTATATGAAACCCTCTGATGTCCACGCAACGATAAGTAAATATATGCTCGGTGACGGTGACCCTGCCGTGATCGATTTAGAGAATTCTCACGGGGCTTATATTGTCGACTCTCTCACCGGGAGAGAATACCTGGATTTCTTTACCTTCTTTGCCAGCATCCCGATTGGGCACAACCACCCAAAAATGAAAGAGCCAGAATTCCTTGAGAAGCTGACCCTTTCTGCAATCAGTAAGCCCTCAAATTCTGACTTTTATACCACCTTGATGGCTGAGTTTGTCGATACTTTTGGGCGGATCGCCATGCCGGAGAGCATGCCGCACTTATTCCTGGTCAGCGGCGGCGCATTGGCTGTTGAGAATGCGCTTAAAACTGCTTTCGACTGGAAGGTGCGGAAAAACTTTGAACACATCGGAAATATCGGTAATCAGCCCTCTCCTTTTGTGATCAATGGCCTCGGTTCCAAAGTGATCCACTTCCAGGAAGCATTCCACGGACGCACCGGCTATACCCTCTCTCTGACCAATACCGCTGACCCGCGTAAGCATATGTATTTCCCCAAGTTCGATTGGCCGAGGGTGGTCAATCCAAAGCTGCGCTTCCCGGTTACCGATGAAGTGATTGCCGATGTGCAGCGAGTGGAAGAAATGGCTTACGCACAAATTGAAGCCGCCTGCCAGCAATATCAGGGCGACATTGCTGCCTTAATCATGGAGCCGATCCAGGGAGAAGGCGGAGACAACCAATTCCGCCCTGAATTCTTCCAGGGGATCCGCCGTCTGGCAGACAAGTACGAATTCCTGCTGATCTTTGATGAGGTCCAGAGCGGGATGGGGATCACCGGGAAAATGTGGACATTCGAGCATACCCCGATCGAACCGGATATCCTTGCATTCGGCAAGAAAGCCCAGGTGTGCGGGATCATTTCAGGGCCGCGGGTCGATGAAGTTGAAGATAATGTGTTCGAAGAATCCAGCCGGATCAACTCCACCTGGGGCGGCAACCTGGTTGACATGGTGCGCGCCACCCGCTATTTGGAGATCATCGAAGAAGAGAAGCTGGTACAGCATACTGCCGTGATGGGCGAGAAGTTGCTCTCAGGTCTGCAAGCGGTTGCCGAGGAGTCCAAAGGATTAATCTCCAATGTGCGCGGCAAAGGCATGATGATTGCCTACGACCTGCCCGATATGAACAAACGAGATGAGATGATGAAACTGCTGGATGACAATGGTCTCAAAGCGCTCAAATCTGGCACTCACTCGATCCGCTTCCGCGGGATGCTTGACACCCCCGAAGATGTGATTGATCAGGCGCTCGGTGTAGTTGCCAAGAGCTTGCCTGTAAAATAACAGGGAATCGATTTTAAAGGATACCATGCTGAGTCTGCCAGATTTTCGAGTTCGCCAGCGCGATTATTTGCTTGAGATTGCTCGTGCGATCACAGGCGAGCTCAACCTCGACAACCTGCTCAAGCGCATCCTCCAGCTTACTGCCGATATTCTCAGCGGTAATGCGGGCCTGATCGCGCTGCGCAGCGATGAGGGCGAGTGGAATGTGTCCGCTTCGCATGGTATCCCGGAACCCTTACTCAAAAATCTAGATCCGCTGCTGGCCGCCGTGCCAGACCATGAAGACCCCGCCCGCTTTGAAATCCCGAAAGTGAATGAACTGCTTCAAACCATCGCATTGCGGGTGAGTATGGGGCTGCTCACCGGGGTGGGGCTGCCTTTGATTGCTCGCAATCAGGTTATTGGGGTAATTTTCATCTTCAGGAATTATGGCGGACGCTTTTCATCCAACGACCGGACCCTGCTGCAAAGTTTTGCCGACCAGGCCGCGATTGCGGTAAGCAATGCCAAACTGTACACGCAGGTGTCTCAGGAAAAACAGCAAATTAATGCCCTGCTTGATTCGGTGGCAGATGGTATTTTGATCATGAAACCCAATCATGTGATTGAGCGGGCGAACCCCGCTTTTGACCGCTTGATTGGGAAACCGGCTGCTGAGATCGTTGGCTGCAATCATGACGAGGTCATCCGTTGGGTGAACCATGCCCACGGCACAACCCTCGAAGAGGCGGAGATCGGTGGATGGCCTTTGACCCCACAGGCTACCTTATACGTGGAAGGCGATATCGCCCGGCCGGATGGGTCGACCATCCCGGTGGGGGTCACCTATGCCCCATTGTCTGATGAAGACGGCAAGTTGATCAACCTGATTGCCTCAGCGCGTGACATCACCCACTTCCGCGAGGCAGAGGAGATCAAGAGCACCTTTATCTCTGTGGTCAGCCATGAACTTAAAACACCTGTCGCCCTGATTAAAGGGTATGTGGGCACGCTGCGGCGCGAGGATGCCAACTGGGACCGGGAGATCATTGCCGACAGCCTTTCGGTGATTGAAGATGAGGCCGACCGGCTGGCGGAGTTAATTGAGAATTTACTGGACGCCACCCGCCTGGAGGCGGGTGTCTTGGCGGTGAATGCCACAGATATGTCCTTCCCAATCCTGGCGGAACGATTAGCCAAGCGGTTTGGCACTCAAACTGATAAGCACGACTTCGAGGTAAGCTTCCCAGAGGATTTTCCGGTGATTTTGGCCGATGAAGACCGGATATCCCAGGTGTTGTACAACCTGATTTCCAATGCGATCAAATATTCGCCGGCTGGGGGTAAGATCCAGCTCAGCGGCGAAGTGCACCCCAAGGAAGTTGTGATCTGTGTGCAGGATCATGGTCCGGGGATTGCCCCGGGAGATATTCCCCATATCTTTGACCGTTTTTACCGGGCGGAGGCTGCTCAACGGAAGACCCAAGGAGCAGGCTTGGGCTTGTATCTCGCCCGGGCAGTGATCGAAGCGCACGGCGGATCTATTTGGGCAGACCCGCGGGCTGCCAAGGGCGCCCGGTTTTGCTTCTCACTTCCCCGAAAATAATTACACGAAATCCCGAAAGATGAATCTTTTACAATGGCACCCAGCAAACTAGAAAAGCTTTTAAGCAGGCTCCCCTCCTGGGCCCAGAAGTGGGTATTTGGTAAAACCGCTCACCGGGCCTATTTATCTCTGTTTGACCAGGGTGTGATCAGCATCTCCAACTTTTTGGCGACGGTCTATTTGCTGCGGGTAACCTCTGCAACTGAGGTGGGGATTTATGCAGTGGGGTTCTCGATCATGCGCTTTGTACGGGCTGTGCAGGAAGGGTTGATTGTGCAGCCGGTAAATACCTTCGGCGCGTCGATGGAAAAAAAGGATTTTCAGCGCTACCTGGGCAGCACGCTGCTTTCACAGCTTGGATTAACTGCGGTAGTCAGCGGGGGCGCCTTGTTGTTCGGTTGGTTGCTGACCGTTTGGGGAAACGATACCGCAGGACCAGCCTTATTTAATTTGTGGTTTGTATTGATCACCTGGCCGCTGCAGGAGTTCATCCGCAGGGCATTTTATACCCGCGGCGATGTGCATCTTGCTGCGGGGATCAGCACCGTTTCGAACCTTGCCCGCTTTGGGGTGATGATCTGGATCAGCAGCCAGGGAATTCTGACCGGTTCGGCAGGGATGAACGCGATTGGATGGGGAGCAGTTGCCGGTCTGCTGTTTGGGGCATTGGGCGCACGCGAATACTTTACTTTGAGGTTGAAGTGGGAAGAGATCAAGTCTACCTGGCTCGAAAACTGGAAGTTTGGCAAGTGGATGTTGGGCGCTTTGCTGTCTAACTTTGTTGCCCTCGAAGTCTACCCGTTGGTGGTCACGGGGATGATCAGTTTTGCTGCCACAGGTGTTTACCGGGCATTGGAGAATTTGGTGGCGGCAGTGCATGTGATCCTCCGCGCGATGGATACTTTCATCACGCCGTATACTGCCAGAGCCTATGCCAGTTCCGGGCGCAAGCACCTTTTCCGGATTGTGCGCCGCGCCTATCTCCTGGGGGGAATCCCAATTATTCTGATCTTGATCGGGGCGGTGGTCTTCACCGATCCGCTGATGGAACTGCTCTACGCTGAAACTTATCCCCACGCGCAAAGCGGGATCATCTGGTTGAGCCTGTTTTACCTGCTGTGGTACACCTATTGGCCGATTCAATCAGCATTAAAAGCGCTGAAACGCTCACGGCCGGTGTTTAATGCCAATCTTGCGGCGATTATCAGCATGTTCACCCTGGGCTTGCTGGCAATCCGTGCCTGGGGTCTTAACGGCGCTTTTATTGGGCAGGGGTTGAATGCGTTAATTGCCAACATTATTTTGTGGAGAGCCTGGTTAAAAGTTAAGCAGGAAGAACCAGCAGAGCAAGTAGAAGTTTAATTTTTGGGGAATTCTGGGTGAAGAGCTAACTACCAAACCGGATCCACCGGCGTGGAATCCGTCCGTCCCAATCCTTTTTCCAGCGCAGAACAAACACCACCAGGCAGGCAATCAGGAAGAGCTTGATGTCGAAGAGCACCCCGGCATGTTCGGTGTACACTCGTTCATAACGCAATTTATCACGGGAAGGCAGCAGGTTGTCGCCGCAGATTTGGGCCAACCCGGCCAACCCGGGGAGCGAATTGTAGCGCTGGGTGTACCCTGGGATATTCTGAATGTTCTTGATCTCCACCACACTGCGCAGCGGGCGCGGCCCGACAAAGCTCATTTCACCGAGCAGAATATTGATTAATTGGGGAAGTTCATCCAGGGCGGTTTTCCGCAGGATTTTGCTGATACCTTTGACGCGCTGATCCTGACCTTGTGAGACGATCGGACCGGTTTCGACTTCAGCGTTGATCTTCATTGTGCGGAATTTGTATAAGCGGAAGGGTCTGCCCTGGTAGCCGCTGCAGTGTTTGATGAATAAAATTGGACCGGGGTCCTGCAGCCAGATCAAGATGATGATCGCCAGCCAGATTGGGAGGGAAATCATGATGCCAAAGATCGCCAGGAGGATATCAAAAAGACGTTTAGGCCACCGCAGTTTGGGGGGATCGGGGTTTTGCTGGTGGTAGATTTGCTGTATTTCTGCCGAGATTTCTGCGGAGGGGATAAATGTTTCGTCAGTAAAACCATAGAAGATCCACGAGGCGAGCATGCTCATGAAAAAACTTACTGCCAGGAAAGCTGCAAAGCGGGGTGCTCCGGGATGAGCGCCGGTTTTGATCCACACCAGTGCCCAGCAGATGATGATCAATCCTGCGATGATGAGTAGAGAGGTGCGGAAAGCGCGGTTTGTTTTTGGCTTCATTTAAGTCTTCTTGCGGCCGGCTGGGGGTAGCGGAAACATGGCGTTGATTATACATGAAAAAGCATTTTCCCTCATGTTATAATCCTCGAATGCTGTCTGATAATCAGGAGGCGGAATGCGCCGAAAAAATAAAGTACTTGTAATTTTGGGGGTCTTGCTCCTCGTGGTGGCTGTAATTTTTGTCCCCCGTCTAATTGATATCTGGAACACACCATTGGGCCCGAGCCTGGGGTTTGAAGAACTGCCCACTGCTACGAGTATCCCTGAACAGGCTGCAGTTGAAGAACCCACTGAATCCCAGACAGGGGACGCGACCAGCGCGCCGACCGGGGTGCCAGCCGCGGCGCCTGCGCCGTTCTGTGGTGGCCCGCAGGAAATGGTAGTGATGGCCGTGGGTGTTGATTACCGCCCCGACAGCTACCTTTACGGTCTCGCCGATGTGATTAAAATCGTGCGGGTAGACTTTGTCACCCCGCGAGTGAGCGTGCTCTCGATCCCGCGTGATTTGTGGGTGGAAGTGCCTGGAATTTCAGACCACTATGATATTACCCACACCAAGCTCAACCAGTCCTATTTTTTCGGCACTGAAGGGATGGGATACTATGATGGTCCCGGGGAGGGCGCTGGCTTGCTGGCCCGTACGCTCGAGGTCAATTTCGGCATCCGCCCTGACCAGTATGGCGTGGTCAATATGGCCACCTTCGAAGATATTGTAGATGCGGTCGGGGGGATTGATATTTACCTGGATTACCCGGTAGACGGTCGGGTAGGCGATAGCCCGGAAGACAATATGGGTTATTATCCAGCTGGTTGGAACCATCTGTACGGCGAGAAAGCAGTTAAATTCTCCCGCATCCGCAAGGTGGATAATGTCTTCAACCGCATGAGCCGGCAGACCCAGGTGCTCTGCGCGCTGAAAGATTCTGTGCTCAGCACCGATGGCGTGATCGGAATTCCCCAGATGGTCGAAGCTTTTTCGGGGCGGGTGCTGACAGATCTCAGCCCGGCGCAGATGAGCCAGCTGGCCTGCTTGCTCCCCAAGCTGGGCGATGATGGAATTTTATTTGCCTCCTTCCCGCAAGATTTATTTGAACGCACCACGGTTTGGGACCCCTACTCGAATATTCATACCTTTATGTGGGATGTGGATTATGACATTCTGCGTGATTATATCGACCAGTTCTTGGCCGGGGAATGGCCGCTGCCCAGCGATGATGGCGATGGGATGTCCTGCCCGGTATACCCTGAAAAACCTTAGTTAAATCCACCCAATCAAGCGGGTGAATGCTTAAAAATTCTATTACGATTGAGAGATAAAAATACAAATGAAAACACAAATTAATTGCCCCAACTGCCAGCAGCCGATCATGGCTGATATCGAACAGGTCTTTGACCAGGGCGTTGACCCGACTGCCAAGAGTAAGCTGCTTGCCGGTCAGGCGAACGTGGCCCAGTGTGCCCAATGCGGGTTCAACGGCGCGTTATCGACCCCGCTGGTCTACCATGACCCCGAAAAAGAACTGCTGCTGACATTTACTCCTCCGGAGATTAACCTGCCGCGTGATGAGCAGGAAAAGTTGATTGGCAAATTAATCAACCAGGTGGTTGATGCCCTGCCGCAGGAACAACGCAAGGGGTACCTGTTCAGCCCGCAGACCGCCCTGACCTTCCAGGGATTGATTGAACGCATCCTGCAGGAAGACGGGATCAGTAAAGAAATGATCGATGATCAGCAGAAGAAAGTAAACCTGATCCAACGCCTCGCTGGGATCACTGATGATGAAGCTTTGGCGATGGTGGTCAAAGAAGAAGATGACAACATGGATGTGGAATTCTTTGGGCTGCTCTCCCAGCTGATCCAGATGTCAGCGTCTCAGGGTGACGAGCAGGGCGCCCAGCTGTTGGCCGGTCTGCAGGAAAAACTGCTGCCAATCACTACCCAGGGAAAGATCATCCAGGAACAGTCCCAGGAAATTCAGGAAGCGATCAAGATATTACAGGAAGTTGGCGACAAGTTGGACCAGGCGAAACTGCTTGAGTTGGTGCTTGAGGCTGAGAGTGATGTCCGGGTTGAATCATATGTTTCCCTCGCCCGCCCCGGGATGGATTACCAGTTCTTCCAACTGCTTACCGAAAAACTGGATGCTGCCGAAGGTGAGGAAAAAGACCGCCTGACCGCCATCCGGGAAAAGCTGCTGGCACTGACCGAAAAGATCGATGGCGAGATTCAGGCGCGCGTGGATATGGCAATGCAGAACGTGGAAATCTTGCTTAAAGCCGAGGAACGCGAGCAGGTGATTGCCGCCAACCTGCCGGCGATTGATGAGTATTTCCTGCAAGCGCTTGGTCAGGCGATGGAACAAGCCAAGGCAGACAATGATGAAGAGCGTTTAGAAGCACTGCAGTCGATTTTGAATACCATCCAGGAGCTGATGGAAGCATCCCGTTCAGGGCCGGGCAGCGAGCTGCTCCAACATCTGCTCCAGGCTGAAGATGCTGAAGCGCGTAAAACCGTGATGGATGCGCACGCTGCCGAAGTCACTCCTGAGTTTGTCGAAATGCTGACCAATGCAATGGTGCAGTTGGAAGGTAGTGAAGAGAACCAGGAAATGGCAGAAAAAATCCGTGAGATATACCGCGAAGTGCTGCGCTTTTCGATGAAAAGCCAGATGAATGCCCCCGCAGAAGAAGAGTAAGCATTACCCATCACCATTACAGCCCTTGAGGAGAAGAAAGTGTCTAACTCGGTGTTTCAACAGAATTTAATCAAGTATGCCGATGTGATCATCAAGGTCGGCTTGAACGTACAGCCTGGCCAGCGGGTGCTGCTTCGTTCTTATGTGGAGAATGTAGATTTTACTCGTGTGCTCATTGAGCAGGCCTACAAGGCGGGGGCCAGCTTCGTCGATGTGCTCTGGGAGGACGAGCAGGCCCGCCTGATCCGCTTCAAACACGCGCCTAAGGATTCGTTTGGCCTGTATTCACAGTTCCGCAGTGATGCCCTTTCCCAGGCCGGTGAGCGTGCTGATGCGATGCTGAGTATGACTGTAGAAGATCCCACCTTGCTTTTGGAGGAAGACCCAGACCTTGTGTCGGTTTTCCAGAAGGCGCAGTATGAAATGAACGCGCCATGGTCCCACCTGGTGCGCAACAGGCTGATCAATTGGTCCGCTATCCGTGTGCCGACCAGGGGCTGGGCTGCTAAAGTGTTCCCGGACGCGCCTGCTGAGGAGCAGATTGACCTTTTATGGGACCTGATCTTTGACCTCTGCCGGATCAAGACCGAAGACCCGATCAAGGCCTGGGAGCAGCATGTTGAAGACCTGGCTTCCCGCACCAAGTTTTTCAATGATAATAAATTTGCAGAACTGCGGCTGACTGCTCCGGGAACCAACCTGACGCTGGGGATGCCTGATGGTCAGATTTGGCGCAGCGCCGGGATGGAGAGCGTCGCCGGGCATTCTTCTGTGGTCAATATTCCTACGGAAGAGACCTTCAGTTTGCCGCACCGCGAGAAGGTCAACGGCACGGTGACTGCCACCAAGCCGCTGAACGTGCGCGGGATGATGTTTATTGATAAGTTCAGCCTGACTTTTAAAGACGGTAAAGTGGTGGACGCCAAAGCCGAAGTTGGCGATGAGCATCTCCAGAACCTGTTGGAGAACGACGAGGGCGCCCGCTACCTCGGTGAGATCGCCCTGGTGCCGCACAGCTCACCAATCTCGCAGTCAGGGAAATTGCTCTACAATACGCTCTACGACGAGAACGCCTCCTGCCATATTGCCCTGGGAAGCGCTTACCGCTTCAGCATTGAGGGTGGCGAGGAGATGACTTCAGAAGAATTCAATGCCGCCGGCGGGAACAGCAGCCTGATCCACACCGACTTTATGATTGGCTCGGATGAGATCGATGTTGATGGGGTCACCAGGGATGGTCTCATCGTGGCGATCATGCGCAAAGGTGAGTGGGCTTTCGAGGTTTAACCCACAATTGCCAAAAGATGATATGGGCCCCGCAACATTTTGCGGGGTCCTTTTTTTGGCTAAATGTATCAAAACAGCAAGCAAGCTCGCCGTTTTGATATTTCTATATTTTTCTTCTCGGGCTTGTTCTAAGTTCAAGCGCAATAATGATTCCTCGCTGTGCTCGGAATGACGTTAAATAATTGTAGGGGAGGGTTTAGAAACCCTCCCCTACGCGGTGTTGATGAAAGCCAGGGTTTATTTATTTAGCAGTGCTGATCTGGGCGTAGTATTTGCGCAGAAAATGAGTTGCCTTGGAGATCCCTTGCAGCAGCAGGAACATTACTTTTGTGGTAATCAACGGTTGAAGATAGGTAACGATCGTATCTGATTGTCTTAAGAGTCTGACGGTGAAATCTACATGATAGGGGTGTGAATAAATTTGACCGGTAAAAAATCCAAAGAGGATCACCATCAGGCTGATTATCCCAGAAACCAAACTGAACCAGGCCAGCCAGCCAGACCATCTTTCAATCAGGAGGATTCGCTTTGGATTGTGGATCATTCATTCTTCTCAACCTGCATATGTTCTTTTTTGTCAATCAGTAAGTATAGGATTTCTCCCACAGCCTGGAGCACAAAGAAGTAAAACGCGATGGAGAGCAGGCTGGAAAACTCAGCGATCATCAAACTCCCAGCCCAGGGAAGTTCAAATTGTGGATTTACGAAAATATTAAAATAGTCGCCGCAAACAGAAAAGATGAATTGGAGCACACCAACAACCACGATTACCCAACTGACCGCTTTCGACCAGTAGGCAAGCTTGAATAGTTTGTTATCTTCTAATAAATCCAGATCGTCGGTTTCGGTATTGGTGGTTTCTTCCATCATCTTCCCCTTCTTTATCATTTAATTTATTTGATTATAACCAAGGTCTTTCAATCCGCTATTCAATTTCGGCCTGCATCCAGATCAGGGTCTGGTGTGGGTGGAAGCCGGCGCTTTCGAAGACGTCCTGGTGTTCGCCTGCGGGGTAATTGAGCGCCAGGGTGCGGCGCGAACTTCGCTCTCGGCGGGCGTGGGGTAATAGGGCGCGGATCGCGTCCTCCCGGCTTTCGGGTGGGGCAGCGAGCCACAGCCAGTCCGCCTGCAGGTAGCTGGACTGGTAGCACAGTGAGCCGCACCATTTTCCTTGCTGGCGAAGGGACCACTGCCGCGTGCGGTGTTCGTTGAGCCCGCGCCACACCCCGCCGATGATCCCTGGGGCGAACATCTCAATATCGAGGGCCAGATTCCAGACTACCTCAGGTGGGTAGATTTGCTGCAAAGCGGCTTTCTGTTTTGACCAGTCGGCTCGCCGGCGCTCGGTGATCTTGAAGCCCTCCGGCAGGGCTGCATCGACTAGAGACGAGCGGCTGTGCCACACCGTGCGGCGGGCTTGCTCCGCAAAGCCGTAGGATTGGTAGAGCTGGATCGCAGCCTGGTTATCGTCGCGCACCTGCAGACAGGCGGTCGTCACCCGCCGCTTTCGGATCAGCTCCAGGGCGGCCTGAGTGAGCTTGTGGGCAATCCCTCTGCCGCGGTAGTCGGGGTGCACGGCTACATTGGCGATCAGGTACGATTTTTTATGCCTGACCACTACGGGGATCATGCTAAGGTTGCCCACCACGCGCTGGTCTTCTTCCCAGACATAACCGGTTAACGAGGGAGACAGCCTGCTAACACCCCCCAAAGAACGGGGTTTTTTAGCTGACAGTCTCATATTGCGGATAAAACTACGTCCGTCATCGTCGAGGGTTTTTTCAAAACACAGCTCAACCAGATCGGCTACCGCGGTGAGGTCTTGGGGCAGGTTGGTGGGGCGCAATGCTGCGCCGGAATTGGTCATTGTGGAGTATTTATACTAGTCCGTGATCCGATCCGCAAGGGCTTGTTTGACTTCTTTAGAAGATTTGAAAACGCCAAACACCTGGATTGATTTGATCGCCGCAAGCGCGAGTGCGGGAGAGATGTCGTCGCTGAGCACCAGCATTCCGGCAGCGATGATCTCGACCTGTTCTCCCCTTGCAATGATTTTTTCAAGAGCGGATGCGCTGTAGTGAAGGACCCCGACCACAATTGCCCGGCGGGTAACGGTTTCCTGGATTTCTGCATGGTGGCTCAGCAACTGGCTGCGGATCCCCGCGCGGATGAAATCGGTGCGCGTGGTGTAAAAACCTTGCTCAACCAGCAGGTCAATCTTGCCCAGGTCAACGACACCCAGGTTGATCGTAATTTTTTCGGTTTCTGACATGGTTGCTCCTTTTTTGGTCGAAGCAGCGCTTCGGTCTGATTCTCCCTGTGCCATCCATCTGGATGGTGGTGCCCAGATCATACAATAGAAATACCATCCTGTCAACATCCAGATGGATGGTAACGGGATGGTATTTGGTGTTTGCCAAAGGCGGGTTGAGCGCTATTCCCTCTGTCGGATGTCGATTTGCGGGAAGGGGACCTCGATTTCAGCCTGAGTGAGGGCGTGGTAGACGGCGGTATTGACTTTATCAAACATCCGCCGGGTATCGACATAGGTCTCGATCCACCAGCGTACCCGGAAGATCAGCGCTGAATCACCGAACTCAAGGAACAGGGCTTCTACCGGGCGGTGGGGGAGCACACCGGAGACTTCCTTGACCGCTTCAACAATTGTGGTTCTGGCGAATTCCAGGTCAGTGCCGTAAGCCACCCCAATATGCACCTGGATGCGGTATTCGGTATCCGGGTAGGCATGGTTGACCACGAGACTTTTGGAAATGATCGAGTTGGGGATGATCACCATGCGGTTATCCCGCGTACGGATGCGGGTGCTGCGCAGGCCGATATCGACTACGTCTCCCCAGGTGTTTAATTCAGCGATTTCGATCCGGTCGCCGATCCGAAAAGGCTGGTCGATCATGATCATAAATCCGCTGATTGTATCTGAGAGCGCCGCCTGGGCAGCCAGGGCAATCGCCAGCGAGCCGATCCCCAGGGTAGCGACCAGCCCGCTGATCTCAACATTGAAGTGTCCCAGGATGATGATGATTGCCAGGGTAAACAGCAAG
>JBDLJU010000064.1:0-13881 GCA_039714215.1 Chloroflexota bacterium
CCAATTATTTCAGATTTTGAATGAAATTCAAAATGGATGTCTGGTTTTTGCCATAACCAGATTGGAATACGGGTTCTTATTTTTGAAATATTCTATACCGTGTTCCTCTACCAGATCCAAGACGCTCAATCTTTCCTAGATCAAGAAGTTTGCCCAAAACCTGGTTGATTGTAGGGCGTGGGATTTCCAACTTTTCGGCCAATTCTCTGGGGGTTACTTCAATCGCATTCTGCATATAGAGCCATACTTCAAGCTGGCGTGGAGATAGTAATCTCTCAATATTCTCCGCTGAGAATAAATCCAATGCCATTTTTGACTGTTGCAGGGTGCCGGCTAAGAAAAACTCTAACCAGGACACAATGCTTTCATGGTCTGTTTTGAAAGTCTTTTGGCTTTGACGTAAAGCCAGATAATACTCAGGCTTATTATCCTCAACGATTTTCTCATGGGATACATAAGGCGTGTAAGCATAACCAGCTTGCAGCATGAGCAGATTGGTTAATATACGGGATATTCGTCCATTACCATCTTGGAAAGGATGGATTTGGAGAAATTGAACCAGGAAGTTGGCAATAATCAGCAAGGGATGGAAACGCTGGTTATCGAAGGCGATTTTTGTCCATTCCACCAGTTCCTGCATTTCCTTGGGGGTTAGATAGGCTGGGGTTGTATCAAATAGAATCCCAATCGATTGCCCAGCTTCATCGAGCATATGAACTTGGTTTTCTTGTTTTTTGTAGTCCCCGCGGTGTCGGGCATCTTTGTCTACATACTTGAGCAAATCTCGGTGAAAATGTTTGATTAAACTTTCGGTAAACCTAAGTCTATCCCAGGAATCAAAGACATTGTTTAAGAGTTCATAGTAGCCTTGAACCTCCTGGATATCTCGATCGGAGAAGTGTTGGATGTCAATCCCCCGCATCAATCTTTCAACATCTTGATCTGACAACATTGCCCCTTCAATGCGTGTCGAAGCCCCTGTAGAGGTTACCAATACAGTTTTCTTAAGCCTTCCTAATACCTGGGGCCCAAGCCTTACACCTCCAATCCACTGCCCTTTGAGTTCATCAATTTGGGCAATTTTCTGCCACAACGAGGCTGGTAAATTTTCTAGTCGCTGGTCAAGAATGTTATGATCCATACAATTGTTTCCTTATGTTTCAGCTATATAAGATTATATATGATTATATAAGAAAACGGAAGTAATTTCAAATTGTGGGAATAGCCAAATCACCCGCTCCTATTTTCCCTCGTGCCCATGCAGGAGTGTGGACCTAAGAGAAAACCCTGCAGGCATTGGCTGCAGGGTTGGGTTTAATATCTTTCTGGAATTAACCGCTGTTCAATCCACCGTCAGGGTCTTCGATAAATTCCGGGGGAAGTCGGGGTCGAAGCCGCGGCCCAGGCTCATGTGATACGAGAGCAGCTGCATTGGCAGCACGCTGAGCAGCGCGCTCCAGTTGGGGTCTGCCTCTGGGATGTTAACCATCACATCGCCGTTGCTGCGTAGGCGGGCATCCTCTTCGCCGAAGACGATCGCCTTGCCCCCGCGGCAGGTGACTTCGTTAATCCCGCTGACGATCAGGTCAACGTCTTCCTTGGTGGAGAGGAACAGCACCGGGTAGCCTTCTTCAACCGCCGAAAGCGGCCCGTGTTTGAATTCCGTGGAGAGCATCCCTTCGCAGTGGGCGTAGGTGATCTCTTTTAATTTGAGGGCGGCTTCTAAGGCGATTGGGTAGGTCAGCCCGTAGCCCAGGCAGTAGAGGTCGTCTACCTCTGCAAGCGTAGGAGCAAGCTCCTCAATCTGGGGAGCGCTAATTTCCAGGGTTTCGGTCATTAAATCCGGCAGCCTGGCCAGCTCGCCGGTGTCGTGGCCGCCCATGCGCATCGCCAGGTAGAGGAAGGCGATCACCTGGTTGGTGAAGGTCTTCGTGGCGGGGACGCTGATCTCATACCCGCAGGTGAGCGGCACATGGTGCTCGCTGACCCGCATCAGGTTTGAGCCGATCACATTGACCAGCCCCAGCACGCCCATATCTCGCTTTTCGGCGGATTCAATCGCGTTGAGCACATCCTTGGTCTCGCCGCTCTGGCTGACAAACATCCCCACATCGTCAGCCCCAAGCGCGGGGCCGTACTGGGCAATGAACTGCGGGGCGAGCACCGGGATGGCGGCTTTTCCAGCCAGGCGGCTGAAGTACACCGCACCCAAAATGCAGGCATGGTAGCTGGTGCCGCAGCCGACCAGGTAGAGGTTATCGGCGGTTTTCATCCGCTCAACGATCTTATCAACCTCAGTTGAATTATCCAGCATGTGGAGCAGCTCGCCAGCGACGACCGGCTGCTCGTAAATCTCTTTGAGCATAAAATGCGGGTAGCTGCCTTTTTTAGCCGCTTCCATGGTTTCTTCCACTTCTTCAATTTCGCGTTCGATCACGCTGCCGTCTTCCACGCTGCGCAGCTCAATCCGGTCGGGGTGGAGGATCACGATCTCGCCGTCTTCGATGCGCATGATCTTGCGGGTGATCGGCAGCAGCGATGGCAGGTCGGAGGAGATTACCGCGGCATCGTCGGTGATCCCGGCGACCAGGCCAGACCCTTTTTTGAAAGCATAAAGGATATCTTCGTCTGCCTTACCAATCGTAAAGGCATAGTCGCCTTCCAGGTCGTGGTAGGCCTTGCGGATCGCTTCAACCATCTCGAAGCCCTGGTCGACATAGCGTTCGACCGCATGCACACAGGACTCTCCGTCATTGGTCGAGCGCACGGTCATGCCTTCAGCAATGAACTGCTCGCGCAACTCGACGTTGTTGACCACGTTTCCGTTGTGCGCGCCGACCAGATCTCCATCGGAATCAAGGTGCGGTTGGGCATTCACTTTTGAGGGGGCGCCGAAGGTGGCCCAGCGCAGCTGCACGATCCCGCGCTTGCCGGTCATGTTTTCCAGGTCGTACTTCTCAGCAACCTCTTCGACCTTGCCGATATCCTTGCGCAGGTCAATCTCTCCTTTGGTATTGATCGTGGCACAGCCAACCGAGTCGTAACCGCGATAAGAAAGCATGCGGCCTGCTTCGACCATTGTTGGTCCGAGGTTGTGCTCTTCGCGGGCGATAATTCCAAAAATTCCACACATGGGTGATAGCTCCTGATAAATAAATTCTGGAGAACGCTTACGTTCTCATAAAATACTGAGCGGTAAATTGCTCGATATTTCCTAACCGCCTGATTATACTCGAAACTGGCGGTGAACAGCAGGGGATGGATTGCTTTCGATATGGACGCTTTCAAGATAAAATCGGGGTGCAGGTTGAATGATTCCAAAGTTGGAGCAGCACTTTGAATTCCGCGGCTGCGCAAACAGCACGGAATGATCGTTCCGGATTATTTAATTCAAGAATTGAGGGTTTATGGACTGGTATAAATCGACTGTAGAAATCAGCACTGAGGGGAAGGGGTTGTACAACTTTACCTCCCAGATTGAGCGTTGTCTTGCGGAGTGGAGCGTACGCGAGGGAATTTTGCACCTTTTCGTGCAGCACACTTCTGCCTCCCTGGTGATCAGTGAGAGCTACGATCCGTCCGCGAGATTGGACCTTGAAGTATTCATGGAAAAGCTGGTTCCCGAGCGGCAGCCCTGGTTCCGGCACACGATGGAAGGCGCTGATGATTCCCCATCCCACATGCGGGCGATGCTGACCAATACCAGCCTGTCGATCCCGGTGGATGATGGGAAATTGAGTTTAGGGACCTGGCAGGGAGTCTATCTCTTTGAACACCGGGCGCGCCGCCACCGCCGAAGGGTGCTGCTGCGCTGTTTGGCGGTTGAATAGCAAAGATTGATTAATTTGATTCTACTACTTTGAGGAACTCAGGGACGATATCCGGGTCAAATTGGATCCCAGCATTGTCTTTGATGTAATTAATCGCATCGATCTTGGCCCATGCTTTGCGGTATGGGCGGTCCGAGCACAGGGCGTCATAGACATCTGCGACTGCGAATATCCTGGCAGGTAATGGGATTTCCTCACCTTTTAGCCCGCGGGGGTAACCTGAGCCGTCCCAATACTCATGGTGACAGTGGGGGATTTCGACCGCGTGCTTTAAGACCGGGATTTGGGAGAGCAGCTCGTAGGCGATGCTGGGATGGTATTTGATCACCTTGAACTCTTCGCTAGTCAGGAATTTCTTTTTTTCCAGGATTTCTTCTGGTATTTTGAATTTTCCTACGTCATGTAAAAAAGCGCCTTGCAGGATGGTATCCAAAGTGTCCTCAGAAAATCCAAGATTCTCTGCGATCTGCAGGGTAATATTAATTAACTGATCCGAATGTCCATTGGCAAAGGTGGAAAAATCAAACTGGCGCAAATACTTCCAAAACGGACTGCTGTCGCGGTATTCTGGTTCGGATGGAGAGTGGTGTTCCAGCCCGCCCACCAGGATCAACCCGAACATCCAGACCAATAGGATTAAACCTTTACTGATCTCGATCTCTTCTTGAAAACCTGAGAAACCCAGCCATCCTTGGATGCTGCTCTCATGGAACATGGGAATGTGTAAGGTGGAATTAATTCCAGCCTCGGAAAACAGCTGCTGCTCACCTTGAGAAGGATCAATATCCCGGTCGATTAAAATTAATTCGGCTGCCTCAGTCTGACTGAACAGCCGGTATTCCGTTTGGTATTTTGGGTTTGCCAGGACACATCCACATTCGGGCAGGCGGTTCCAATGAATCAGCTGGAGATTTGGCTTGTCGGGTTCTTTGTAGCAGATGTAGCTTTGATCAACCTGGAGGAACTTTCCAATTGCTTCCAGGGCTGTGATGGTTTGAACGTTGATTTCAGGATGCAGGTTTTCCGCCAGCTCAATTTTCAGCGGGGACAGGTCTAAAAATTCCTGGAATTTAACAAGTGAGCGGAGAAAATATTTCTCACTGGCAGACTCAGAAGTATATGAAAATTGATTGCTCATAGTTGCCAACTCATTTTTTGCAGTCGCATTTGGGCTGCTCTAGTTTGTTTGAGAGATGACCTGGTGATGAGTTAGTTACACCACATGCTATGATGCAGGTTTCGTACCATTAGCGCAAAAATTTGTTTTATTAATTTTGACGATTTGTTCCGGGGAAGATTGATAAATTTCTAATGTTCAAATTAGCGATTAATCGATTAGAATTACTTTGGATTAAGTAATTATTTAAATATAGTTACCATTGATATCAAGTAGAGAGAGATGGAGGCCTGCAGCTATGGGTAGATTAGGCACAACCGAATTGATCATCGTTTTGGTGATCGTGATTTTAATTTTTGGAGCTGGTCGAATTGGAAAAATTGCGGGGGAACTGGGAAGTGGGATCAAATCGTTCCGCGAGGGGTTGAAAGATGATGATGCAGAAGCTGAAGAGCTGCAAGCAAGCGAGAAGGATTCAGACTCATCTGCGTAAATCTTTTCAGTTTTAAATAACAACGAAAACGAACCAGAAATTGTCCTTGGCGCGAAAGCTCAGGCGCCGTCTGCCCATTAGAGAAAAGCAAGGCAAACCGTGGACTATCCTTATCCAATCATCCCCTTTCCCGAGAAGCAAATCTCTGGCGAGGGGAGTTTTTTAATCACCTCACAGCTGACTTTTTCAACAGATCAAGCCAACCAGGAAAATGCAGCCTGGCTGCAGAAAATCTTCCGGCAGTCGCTGGGTTTTGAACCTGGGCAGATTCCCAGGGGCGGAGCGCTGAGGTTAAGCCTTGATCCCTCATTGGGCGAATTAGGGGAAGAAGGTTACCAGCTCCGGATCGACTCTACGGGAATAACCATCCTCGGATTAACCAATGCGGGTGTCTTTTACGGCATCCAAACTTTGGCGCAGATCCTTCCACTGGGCGGAGCAGGGCTTACCGAGGTTGATCTCCCTGCGGTTGAGATCGAGGATCGTCCGCGCTACCCGTGGCGGGGGTTGATGCTGGATGAATCGCGCCATTTTCATGGGACCCAGGCAGTCAAGCGTTTACTGGATGTGCTCGCCGCGTTAAAAATGAACATCTTTCACTGGCATCTCACCGATGACCAGGGCTGGCGGATTGAAATTAAGGGGCATCCCCGTCTGACTGAGATCGGCTCAGTTCGCCGTGGAACCGGGCAGAGCATCTTCAGCATGTTTACCGGGCGTGATGATCGAAATCCTCACGGTGGATTTTATACTCAAGACCAGATCCGAGAAATTGTTGCCTATGCAGCTGAGCGCCAGATCACTGTCGTGCCGGAAATTGAGATGCCGGGGCACTCCGTGGCAGCATTGGCCGCCTACCCTGAGCTCAGCTGCCGGGGTGAACCGCTTGAGGTGCGCACCGCTATCGGAATTTCTAAAGATGTTTACTGCGTAGGGAACGAGGACACCTTTACTTTCTTGTTTGAGATTTTAAATGAAGTTATCGAACTGTTCCCTGGGAAATATATTCACATTGGGGGCGATGAAGTCCCGCGTTCCCGTTGGAAAAGGTGCCCAAAATGTCAGCAGCGCATGATCGAGGAGGGATATTCCGAGGAAGGCGACCTGCACCGCTACATCATCAACCGGGTGACAGAATTTCTAGCAGAACACGGGCGGGAAGCAATCGGATGGAATGAGAACCTGGGGGAGGGCCTCAACCCAGCTATGATCATTCACTATTGGTTTAGAGGAGAGCAGGCGCTTGCTGACGCCGTGCGGCGCGGGCGGAGAGTTGTCCTTTCCCCATTTTTAGATTACTATCTCGATCACAGCTACAACCTGACCCCTTTGAGCAGGACTTATGCTTACCAGCCTGGGATCAAAGGGTTGAGAGAAGACCAGACCAGCAGCATTCTTGGGGTGATTGCACCGCTCTGGACTGAATTTGTCCCCAACCAGGCGCGTTTAGATTACCAGGTTTTCCCTCGGCTGTTGGCGGTGGCAGAAACAGGCTGGACGACAATTGAACGCAAGGACCTGGGTGATTTTTTCGCTCGATACCGGTTATTCCAAAAGCGATTGGCTGAGTGGGGGATTGCTTTTGCCAGGGATTCCCAGGTTGAACCCTCCCGGTGGAAGCGAATATTTGGGAAGCTGACCATCGCTCAAAAGCAATCCAAAATTGCTGAATGAAGGAATCCTTAATGACCAGTGAATTGAATTTAGCAGGAAAGGTTTATCTTGTGACTGGCGCTAATGCGGGGATCGGCTTTGCTGCTGCCAGGCAGCTGGCGCAGGCAGGGGCCACCGTGGTGATGGCTTGCCGTAATCCAGAGCGAGGTGCAGCTGCCCTTGAGAAGGTGGTCGCAGAAAGCGGGAGCAGCCAGGTCGAACTAGGCATTGTCGATTTGTCTTCGCTCGCATCGATTAGAACTTTTGTCAGAAAATTCGAAGGCAAGCATGCTCAGCTTCACGGGTTGATCAACAACGCTGCCAATTTTGATATCACTGCCAGGCAGCCCTCATTTACTGCTGAGGGGGCGGAGATGATTTTTGCCACCAACCACCTGGGACCATTTTTATTGACCAATTTGCTTTTGGAACGGCTGAAAGCCTCGGCGCCCGCAAGAGTGGTCAATATTTCGTCGATGGGGTTGTTGACCTATCCAAAGATGCAGATTTCTTTTGATGATCTTTCCACGAGCATCAACCGCAAGTACAGTCCCCAGTTCGCCTATTACCATTCCAAGCTGGCTCAGGTGATGTTTACTCTGGAATTGTCCAGGCGGTTGGAGGGGAGCGGGGTAAGCGCTAATGCCATCCGGGTACCGAATGTGCGCATCGATACTGACCGCTATCCAAACCTCAGCCCGATGATGTTGAAGATGTATGCTTTCAAGCAGCGCTTCGCGATCACCCCTGAACAAATGGCAGCAGGCTACATCAGGATTGCCGCCTCTCATCAATTTGAGGGTGTCACGGGGAAGTATTTTGATGAGAAGGGAAAGATAGTTAAGCTTCCGAAATTCTCCCTGAACAATGACGCCTGCGCCAGATTGTGGAAAGTAAGCGCCGAAATTGTGGGAATTTAACTGAATTTGGGCAAAAAACCGAAAATCTTTCAAAATTATTGGTTGTTTAGTCAAATTCCAGAGTATAATTTTTAAGCGATAATTCCAAAGTGTTGAAATAAAATGACAAAACGAATTCTTGGGAATAGCATTTTAACCAATCAGGTAAAAGTGATTATTAATGGAAAACACTGATAGATTCATTGGGTCAAGTTTAGGCCCGTACCGATTAATTGAGTATCTGGGTCAGGGGGCGATGGCCAGGGTTTACAAAGCGATCCATCCCGAACTGCGTCGCTATGCGGCAATAAAGATTCTTCGCCCCCATTTTAGTTCTGATCAGGAATTTACCACCCTGTTTCAGGGCGAAGCCCAAAACCTGGCGCTGCTGCGCCATCCCAATATTGTGCAGGTTTATGATGCTTCGATTGCTGGAAGTTTCCCATACATCATTATGGAATTCATCCATGGTAAAACTTTGAAGCAGTTTATTACCGAATACCAGGAACGCCAAATCAGAATCCCGATGGTTCGCACGATGCGGATCGTCTACAGTGTTGGCCTGGCGTTGGCTTATGCCCATCAGAAGAACATGATCCATCGGGATGTGAAACCCGCCAACATTATCCTCGAAGATGCCGGCCGGGTTGTCTTGACCGACTTTGGCCTGTCACGCTTGATTTCTCACCTGGATGGTGATGCCAGCACAGGTTTCAGCGGTACGCCCGCCTATATCGCCCCTGAGCAAGCATTGGGGAAAGTCAGTAAACCACGTGCAGATATTTACTCACTTGGCGTGATTTTCTTTGAAATGCTCACCGGCAGACAGCCCTATGAGGCTCAAAATCCGATGGCAGTAGCGATGCAGCATATCACCGGAGAAGTGCCAGCTCCCAAGGATTTCTTCCCGGAAATTCCTGATGAAATCAATAATATTGTCCGGCAAGCAACCGCCAAGAACACCAATCAACGTTACAGCACGATGAATGAGTTTTTACAGGATTTGACCAAGGTGCGTTTGAAGGTTCGAACCGCACGTCTCCCGACTGCCTCGCTGACCTTTTTACAAGATTCCCCTGACCAGGTCTCTCAGTGGGCGCCTCCGGATCAATCGGAACCGAAAGCGGGAAAGCAGGTCAGCTTAAACTTCCTCGATACGGGACAGGTGATCTCACTGGAGCTCAACCGTGAATATGCCATCGGGCGGAGGCATAAAAGCCAACCGATTATCCCTGATATTGACCTCTCTCCATTTAAAGCCTATGACTGGGGAATTTCCCGGCTGCATGCGAACTTAAACGTAACTCGTGAGCATGTTTCGGTCACTGATCTGGGTTCCTCTAATGGCACATGGCATGCCGGGGCACGGATTCCTCCAAATGAACCCTATGTGCTCGAGCATGGCGATTTGATCCATCTTGGAAAACTCAAGATCCAAATTTTGATCTACGAAAAAGAATAACAAAGATAATATTGAAGTTCGATCATCCAAAAAGAGCGGAAACTCCGCTCTTTTTTATATCGTTGTATCATACCTGGGCATTGTGGACTATAATCCGGAAGGCGATTACAATGATCAGCTTGTAACATTTATCAAAGAGAATCGTCTTAAGGAATGAAATTGAGAAGCGACCAAGATTCACCAAATTCAGATGAACGACTAATCCGATCAGCTGCCAGCGGCGACATTGATGCCTACGCGGAAATATACCAGCGTTACCTCAAGCCGATCTACAAATATATTTTTTACCGTGTTTCAGATGTTGGTGATGCTGAGGATTTGACGGAAGAGGTCTTTCTGCGGGTTTGGGACCGCCTCCAAAAATCAGGCGGTGAAACTGGAATTAAGAATTTCAGTGCATGGTTGTACCGGACTGCTCATAATCTGGTAGTTGATTTTTATCGAAGCAGCTCGCTGAAAAACCGCCAGGATTTTCCTGCTGAAGAGGTTGCGGATCCAGAGAGCAGCACTGAAGAAATTATTGCGAAAAAGATGGAGTCAACCGAACTGGAAACTGCAATCCGGTCGTTGAAGGAACCGCTCCAACAGATCATTATACTCAGGTTCATCAATGGATTGAGCCATGCAGAAACAGGCGAAATCTTGGGTTTGAAGCCAGGTCATGTTCGAGTGCTGCAATACCGTGCGCTGAAAAAATTACGAGCAAGCCTGGAAAAGGATAGTAGATTATGAAAAAACAATTAGCAGAAATGTTGGCGGATTGTTTGGACTGGATCGAGCGGGAGGGGGGAACTGCCAGCCAGGCTGCCGACCGTTTCCCGGCACACAGTGAAGAGTTATTGGCATTGCTGGGCACAATTCACCAGGTTACTGAAAACACGAATGCACTCCCAAGCGCTGAGTTCGAGGGGGCAGCTGTAATTCGGATGAAAAATCTGCTGCATGCCAGGCAAAAAGCTGCTGCTGTGGAACAAAGTGTAACGTTTTCGAAACCATCACGTCTTAAACATCGAAATACACACCAAACAAAATTACGGAGGTTTTCGATGTCGTGGATAATTATGATTTTTACAGCAGCTTCATTGCTGCTAGGTGGGGGCGGGGTAGCCTATGCTTCAACAGATGCGCTGCCTGGAGATGGGTTATATGCGGTAAAAACTATCGTTCAGGAAGCCAGATTGGCTTTCAGTGATGATCAGGGAGACCTGGATTTATTGGCTGGGTTTATGACTCAGAATATTGCGGAGATGAACCAGCTCGCAGCCCAGGGGCGCTGGGGCGATCTCGAGATTGGGCTGGATGAGTACCAGGAGAATTTGGCCGAGCTGGTCAAAACACGGACCAGGTTGTCCTATTTAGATGCTCCCAATGAAGAAGCGCTGAACAGTCGAATCCAGTCTGAGCTGCATACCCACAGCGAAGCGCTGGTCGAGCTACAAACAAAATTGCAGGACAGAGAAAGATTACAAGATAAAATACAAGACCCGGATCAAGATCCAGCTCAAGATCAAACCCAGGATCAGACGCAAGATCAAACCCAGGATCAAACTCAGGACCAGATTCAAGATAAAATCCAAGAAGCGATCCAGCAGACTGATCAGGGCAAAACCTATGGGCCAGCAGACGGTGGTTCATCTGAAGAGCCAGGGTCAGCTAATGGCGCTGGGCCGGGTGAACCACAGGGAACCCAAGACCAGCAGCATGACGACAGTGAAGCTGGCGGCGGGCAGGGTGGGAAACCATAAACGATTAATCATCTCCAAGCTCATTCTTTCTGTTCCATCAGTTGGCGGGTAGTTCCATATGCTGCCCGCCAACGCTGGAGAAATTATTAAATGAAAAAACACCTTCCAACTAAATTGGAAGGTGTTTTCATTTGGCTTGCGAATTCTATTCTGGAACTTCGCTAAAGATGCTTTCCGCCGCGAAAGCTACCCCGACCATGCTTGGTCCGGTGTGAGCGCCGAGCACCAATGACATACTCCCGTTGGGCAGCCATTCGGCCTCGAAGGCGTTCATAATTTTACTTTTTAATAACGCGGCCCCGTCGGGATTCAAGGCATGCAGGACCTGGACGCGTATTTTTTCAGTGCTGTGCAGTTTTTTCATTTCCTTCACCAGGCCATCAAGCGCCCGATTAAAGGTGCGTTCCTGACCGAGCTGATCGTAGGTGCCGCCGGCTTTTTCCACCCCGATAATCGGTTTGATGTTCAACAAGGAAGCAATCAACCCTTTCATGTGGCTGATTCGCCCGCCATTGATCAGGTACTTTAGTTCTTTCAGCGTATAGATGCTGGATGATCCCTCACGGATCTTCTCGAGCAGCTCAACGATTTTTTCCGTCGGCCAGCCTGCTTTAATTGCTTTTGATGCGGCCTCGATCATCCAGCCGACTGCCGCGGAGAGGGTTTTGGCGTCAAAGTGGGTCACATTGGCTTCGGGGACCATTTCTGCACCCTTGATTGCAGAGTTAAGTGTGCCGCTTAACCCAGAAGAAATATGGATCGAGAGAATCTCTGGATCGGTTTTTGCCAGGCGGCGGTATGTTTCTGCAAATTCGCCGGGAGAAGGCGTTGAGGTTGTTGGCAGGCCTGAGGCATCTGCCAGCAGGTCGTAAAAAGTCTCAAATTCGATATCAACCCCTTCCTGATAAGATTTTCCGTCCAGGTTGACGGTCAATGGAACAATATTGACATCAATTTCTTTTCTTCTTTCTGGTGAGAAGATCAGGTCAGCACCCGAGTCAGCTACTATTTTCATAAGATTGGTTTCCTTTAATAGAGATAATCAATCATACCCGCTCACTGAAAGATCGGACAGTGACCGTGGTCATGTTTCTAATAATTAATTCTTTACCGGGAATTTTCTTCTCCAGCAGGAAGTGAGCATCAATCCTGGTTGAAAGATCAATGAAAATCTTGATGGAAAAAATCCTGCATTGAGAGTGCTCTCGATGCAGGATCGAATAACCTGGTTGGATCTGACTGGATTGTTTCCCGTCCTGATCAACTTGCCGGGCACCTGGCTGTCATTTTAGATGCAAACGTTACTCGGGGATCTCGTCAAATATGCTCTGATCAGCAAATGCTACTCCGACCATACTTGGTCCGGTGTGTGCGCCGAGGACCAATGACATCTCCCCGATAGGTAACCACTCCGCTTTGAAACCTAACATGATCTTGCCTTTTAACATCGCTGCGGAATTGAAATTTGAGGCATGAACTACCTGTGCTCGGAATTTTTCAGATGTGTGCATTTTGCCTATCTCTTTGACCAGACTTTTTAATGCCCCACCAAATGTTCGCTCCTGCCCCAATTGAGTGAGTGTGCCGTTACTTTTTTCTAAACCGATGACAGGTTTGATGTCTAGAAAATTTGCGATCAGCCCTTTCATATGGCTGATCCGACCGCCGTTGATCATATATTTGAGATCATCCAGGGTATAGATCGTGATTGTGCCTGCTCGAATCCGCCTGAGCAGGGAGACGATCTCCTTTGCAGACCATCCGGCTTTGATTGCTTTCGAGGCTGCCTGCACCATCCAGCCTGCTGCAACTGAAAGAGTCCTGGTGTCAAAGTGAGTGACATTCGCTTCTGGGGTCATCGCCGCACCCGAGATTGCAGAATTCAATGTCTGGCTGAGTCCAGATGAGGTATGGATTGAGAGGATTTCAGGGTCTGATTTTGCTAACCGCCTATACGTATCTGCAAAATCAGCAGCAGAAGGTTCGGAGGTTTCCGGCAGGTTGGTGGTTGCTGCCAGCAAATTGTAAAATTCTGTTTTCTCAATATCGATTCCTTCTCGATAGGATTTTCCATCAAGGCTTACTCTCAACGGGACAATTTCTACCTCGATGGCATTTCTTGTTTCAGGGGGAAAGATGATGTCGACGCCGGAGTCAGTGACTAATTTCATGGGTGACTTCCTTTTAGTTGGGATGATTGGCTATTCTTTGTATCATATTTTAGCAGCAGTGACAATCACCCTGATGTCTCATCGCATTTTAGTTTTCTGGGGGAAGATCAACCAAACATGGTTTTTCCGAGGAAGCGACCCAGCCAGATTGCGCCGACTCCGAGGAAGATATGGAATCCAATATTCAGCAGGGCAAACCAGTTATCCCCGCCGTCCAGTAAGGCGTAGGAATCATTGCCAAATGTGGAAAAAGTGGTGAAAGCGCCTAAAAATCCAATGAACAAGAAAGCTTTTGAATCTGCGGAGAATAGTGATGATTGGTCTGCGAGTACGGTCAGCCCCCCAAAAATCAATGAGCCTAAAAGGTTGACGGTCAGTGTGCCAAAGGGAAAGGTGGAATTCCGGAGGAGCTGCTGCACGCCACCAGAGATAAAGAAACGCATAATTGCGCCGATAAAACCACCGAGACCGATCCAGAGCACTTGCAGCATGTTTTCAAACTCCTGTAAAT
>JBDLJU010000065.1:0-13851 GCA_039714215.1 Chloroflexota bacterium
AGCAATTGCCTGTTCCTTTTCTGATGATTATGACATTCTTTGTCAGATAAGGGGACAAATGTCCCCTCCATAAGGGACATATATCCCTATGGATAACCTTTCCTTATTGTGTAAAATATCACTATAGTTATTTGCTTTTCCACATATTGTAATATGTCCTTATGCTGATGAGTGCCCATGCCAATTATAACTAGGAGCTTTTATTAATGAAAACGTTGCTAATTCTCGGAGCTGGAACCGGCGGCACGATGGTCGCCAACAAGATGGCTCACCTGCTTGACCCGCAAGAATGGAAGGTAATCATCGTTGATAAAGATGAAACCCATTACTACCAACCCGGGTTCCTGTTCATCCCCTTTGGAATCTACAACCCTTCAGACGTGGTAAAACCCAAAAGAGATTTCATCCCCCAGAATGTTGAATTCATTTACTCAGATATCGAGGTGATTGAACCGGAGAAGAACCGGGTAAAGCTGACCAAAGATAAAAAAGTGATCAGCTACGACCAGTTGGTGATCGCCACCGGCAGCCACGTGCATCCTGAAGAGATCGAAGGCATGGTGGACGGCGGCTGGCAAAAGAACATTTTCGATTTTTACACGATTGACGGTGCATCCAGGCTGCGGGATTTCTTCCGTCACTGGAAAGGCGGGCGGGTGGTGCTCAACGTCGCCGAAATGCCGATCAAATGCCCGGTTGCCCCGCTGGAATTCCTCTTCCTGGCTGACTGGTTCTTCCACGAACGCGGGCTGCGCGACAAGGTTGACCTCGTGTATGCCACCCCCCTCCCCGGAGCGTTTACCAAACCACGGGCATCCGCAATCCTCGGGGATTTCCTGGATCAAAAGAATGTCCACATTGAACCGGACTTCAATATTTCAGAAGTTGATGCAGGCACGAACAAGATCAAATCGTATGATGACCGTGAGCTGGAATATGACCTGCTGGTCACCATTCCAACCAACATGGGCGCCGAAGTGATTGAGCGTTCCGGGATGGGTGATGAACTCAATTTTGTCCCCACCGACAAACATACCCTGCGCACCAAGAAATGGGAGAACGTGTGGATCATCGGCGATGCCGGTAACGTACCTGCCTCAAAAGCGGGATCGGTTGCCCATTTCATGCTCGACGTGCTGATTGAAAATATGCTCCGTGCGATCGAGAACCTGGAGCCGCTGCCCACCTTTGACGGGCATGCCAACTGCTTTATCGAATCGGGCTTTGAAAAAGGTATTCTGATCGATTTCAACTATGATGTCGAACCGCTGCCGGGTAAATACCCGCTGCCGGGCTTTGGGCCTTTCTCACTGCTGCAGGAATCTGCCGCCAACCACTGGGGGAAGATGACCTTCCGCTGGCTTTATTGGAATATTCTGCTCAAAGGCGGCGAAATGCCATTTGAATCTCAAATGAGCATGGCCGGAAAATGGGCATAGGAGATATTCATGGATAAAGATCTTGATCTCCTGCACCAGAAAGTAGACAGCATCATGGTTTATATGGCCGAGCAGCAGCAGCGCCAGCAAAGCTTTGAGGAGCTGAAGAACGATATGATCCCGATTGCCAATCACATGATCAAGCTGACCATCGACGAGCTGGCTGAAATTGGCACCGAGTTCCGCAGCGAAGATCTCTTCTTCCTGGTCAAACGCCTGCTGCGCAACACCAACCTGCTGATCAAAATGACCGACACCCTTGAATCGGCGATGGGCTTTACCGATGAGGCCTCGATCCTCGGCAAGCAGATGCTCAACCAGGCAGTCATGCAGCTGGATGCCATGGAACAAAAAGGGTACTTCCGCTTTGGCAGCGAAGGACTAAAAATCCTCGACAGTGTGGTGACTGAATTTGGCGAAGAGGGCCTGCAGGATATCGGCGAGAACGTCGTCCCGCTGCTGCAGATGGTACGCCAGATGACTGCAGCCCTCACCGAAGCGCCAAGCGAAGGGAAGCCGCCTTCAGCGCTGGGGTTGCTCCGTGAAATCAACGATCCCCAGGTGCGCCGGGGAATGGCGAAGATGCTTGAAGTTTTGAAATCCCTGGCTCCTGAGCCAGCTGTTTAAATTAATTACCCGAGATAGGAGACTTACCAATGACTGTAAATTTATCCCTGTTAGAAACGCTTGACTTTGACGATGACGGCTTCCTGGCGGATGCCAATGCCTGGAACAAAGAAATCGGCGCAGCAATTGCCAGTGTACTTGAGATTGATTTGACCGAAGATCACTGGAAAGTGATTGATTTTGCCCGCAAAGAGTACACGGAAAACGATGACGCGCCCACCTTGCGCAGAATCACCAGGACGCTTAATATTACAACAAAAGATTTATATGCGATGTTCCCGGGCGGCGCTGCAAAGATCGCTGCCAAAGTTGCCGGATTACCGAAACCCACCGGCTGCATCTAAAACACACCTGATCATCAAATTATTCAAGGAGAATAAAAATGTCTGACGTACTTTCCAAGATCAAAGGCCAGAGCAGCAGCTCCAGCGGTGAAAAACCCCGCAAACTGGCGATCATTGCTTCCAAAGGCTCTCTCGATATGGCCTACCCCCCCCTGATCCTCGCCAACGCCGCCCGGATGAGCGGGATTGAGTGCGACATCTTTTTCACATTTTGGGGATTAGATCTCGTCTCGAAGAAGAAAATCGGGAAAGTCAATATTTCCACCGTCGGCAACCCGGCATTCTCCATGGCCCCGTATGCCCCCTGGTTTAAAATTCCGACCTGGCTGGGAATCATCCCAGGGATGTCCAAAGTAGCCACCTGGATGATGGGCCGGGAAATCGCCAAACTGGACTTTCCCCCCATCCCAGAATTTATGGAACTGGTCGCTGATGCCGGGGTGAAGTTGTATGGCTGCCTGATGTCGATGGACATGATGGGGCTTGAGGAAGAAGACCTGATTGATGGCGCTACTGCCCTCGGCGCAATGGAATTTATGGAACTCACCGAAGGCGCACAGGTACTTTTTGTGTAAGCTTTGGTGCTCACAGTAAAATACCGGGTGGATCTCCGCCCGGTATTTTTATTGTCCAACCACGTTCGATCAAAAAACAGCCCCGGAAACCCGAGGCTGTTTTGAATGTTTTTGGATCAATTTATTTTTTAGAGAGAATTGAAAATCAGGATCACCATTGCGCCCAGCATATACATCGAGGCATATTTGAACAAGCCAAAATTACCATTGGTGGACGGTCTGGTCATCATCGTTACTGCCAGCATTACTAAAATAAAGGAAACAATCCCGAATAGGTGGAGGAAGCCTCCAGAAATCCCAACACCCAAGACCACCGATCCCATCAACAAGACCGCCAGGATACTGGAAAGGGCAATGATTTTTCGAGTGGCGTCGAATCCATATCTTGAAGGAAAGGTGGGTACACCAGCCGCTTTATAATCCTGATGGTAGCGCATGTTGAAAGTGAGAATATGCGTGGGAATCCAGAATAAGACCGCCAGGGAAAGCGCCACCCCGATCCAATCAATGTAACCGAGAGCGAGGGCGCGTCCTGCCAGGACCGGCATCCCCCCAGAAATCCCGCCCCAGACGATTGACCATGCGGTGACCCGCTTCAACCAGATGGTGTAGATCACCACATCAATGAACAAGCCGGCAAAAACGACCAGACCAAAGAGCGGGTCGAGCAGCAGCGCCCAGCCCACCCCGACAATTGATAATAACAATCCCAGGGAAAGGGCTTGTTTAGGTGAGACCTGCCCTGTTGGGAGCGGACGCAGACAGGTTCTTTCCATGCGGGCATCGATATCACGGTCGTACCACATATTCAACACGGTGCTGCCGCTGATCGCTAAAAAGAGGCTGCCTGACAGAGAGATGATCACCTGCAGGTTAAGCACGGGGCAGCGGACACTCATATAACCCGCGATCCCTGTAATTAATAATAAAGCAGTTTGCAGGCTTTTTATCAATGGCCAGTAATTTTTAATTTTTATTTTCATTGCTTTCCAAAAATGATTATTGGTTTCACACAATTATTTAAGTGAAAATCATTGTAAATATTTTCACATCCAGTCCTAAATTTACCACATCAACGGTTGAGATGTCTTTGATATAAGTTAATAACTCGAGTGAAAAAAACGGATCAAAGCTGTTTACAATTTTTCTGCATTGAAACCAGGCCCAAGTGCAGAGAGTTCCTGTAATGCTTTCGGGTTATTCACCGTGATCCGTTGGCGGGAGCTGGTAATAAAACCTCTGGAGGAGAGGAAACTAATTGTCCGGCTGACTACTTCCGGGCTTGTAGAAATCCGTGAAGCCATTTGCTGCACAGTGACCGATCGCCTTTTGATCTCATTCTCGCCATCCTCACTGAGCTCCAGGATTAATTTTGCAGTCCGAGACCGGACGGGAAGAAAGCTCAAATCCTCATATAAAGATACCAGTTGGCGGTTGCGCTTTGCCAGGATCGGCAGCAGACCAAATGCCAGTTGGGGGTACTGGCGCATTAACCCCTGGAAGATGTCACAGTCGATGAACCAGACCAAACCTTTTGCTGAAACCCTGAGTGTCGCAGGGTTTGGTCCATGATCTAAAACCGGCACTTCATTTACCATACTGACAGGTTGAATCACTGCCATGATTGTTTCTTGACCCTTTGGGCCATTTTTATATAATTGAATTTCACCCTGGAGGAGAACATACAGCCCGGCACAGGGTTCCCCTTCCCAAAAGAGCGTATCGCCTGAATTTACTGCCTTCAGTTTCCCAGCTTTAACGATCCGGATTAATTCAGGGATGGCGAGTTCCTTGAAATGGGGGACTTTCTTCATCATTGCGGCGAGCTTGGTCGGTTCGATCAATTTGTTCTCCATGATTAGGTCGGTTTAGATTATACAACAGACCACGCCTGCCGGGTAAATTTTGAAAAGCAAATCGTTATTGATAAAAACATTGATGGTCAAATTGATCATCCAAAGATATGATACAATCCCCAAATATTCTGAATCCTAATTGTAATAAAGTAAACCCGAAACCTGATTAAACAGGCAAGGTCTTTATTTTCAACAAACTAGCAGCTATATCAGACGATGACCTTGACCAATAAAATCACCCCCGCAGTTAAGAAAACATGGTTGTATCTGCTCTCGGCAATATCCTGGAGCGCGATTGGGCTGTACCTCACCAGCCTGACCTTCGACTGGCTGGCATTGGTCAGCTGGTTCAGCGTGGTCTGGCGGGTGGGGTTAGGAATTTTACTGGCGCTGGCGATCTTCCGGTTCGGCTTCACCAGTTTTGCCCAATCAAATATCACCAGAATCCGTGAAAAGCCCCTGGAAAAAATGTGCATCTTTGGCTTCCAAAAATGGTCCAGCTATCCGCTGGTGGCTGTGATGATCTCATTGGGAATCTTCATGCGAAAATATTCCCCGATCCCAAAACCACTGCTGGCAATAATCTATATCGGGATTGGCGGAGCGCTGCTCTTCTCCAGCTACTGGTACTACAACCTTCTATATGATATGTGGAAAGCCAGGAAGACCGTCGCCAGCCGCTAACCCTCGATGGCTGGAACAGCTTTTACGCCATTGGCGGCACGACTCTGAACAATTCCCTCAACCGTGTAAATCCCTAAAGCGAGCCAAACCAGACCAAAACCAATCCACTGGGTTTGATTAAACGGCTCTTTGAACACCAGCACACCTACGAGCAGCTGCAAGGTGGGGGCAATATACTGCAGGATGCCAACAGTAGATAAGGGAATACTCCGGGCGGCAAAAGAAAAAAGAAGCAGCGGGACCACCGTTGCCACCCCTGTGCCAATCATCATTAAATCAGCATCGTATCCGGTATGCAGAAATGCGCCGTCCCCGGTTATCTCCGAAAAGATTAAAAACAGTGAAGCAGGAATGAAGAGGATCCCAGTTTCAAGGCTGAGACCATGCAGGGCATTCAGCGGTGCAGTCTTTTTAACATACCCATAAACCCCAAATGAGAAAGCCAGGCTCAGGGAGATCCACGGCAGCCTGCCATAGATCACCGTGAGGTAGATCACCCCAAGCGCGGCGATTCCGATCGATAACCACTGATATTTCCTGAGCCTTTCCCGCAAAAACATCACCCCGAGCAGTACGCTGACCAGGGGGTTGATGTAATACCCCAGGCTGGTTTCGACAATAAAGCCAGCATTTACTCCCCAGATATACACCAACCAGTTAATTGCAATTAAGACTGCGGTGAGAACCGAGGTCCAGATTGCTTTCGGCTGCCTGATCGCTTCAACGAATTCCTTCCTCCGGTTGGTAAGCAGGATGATAAGGGTCAGGATGATAACTGACCAGATCACCCGGTGAGCAATTAACTGCCGCGCGGGAACATGTTTGAGCAATTTCCAGTACATCGGGAAGATGCCCCACAACAGATAAGCCCCAATCGCGGATAAGATACCTTTTTTAATCAAGAGAAACTCCTGAACCGTAGAAGTTCTGGTGAGAATGTTATATTTCGAGGATTTAGAACAGAGCGCCTAGTCAAATTCCCAGGGGGCTGCGGCACGGGAGGAGCCCAGGGTCAATCCCTGGATAACTTCCTCTTCCAGATCGGGCAGCACTCCACCAACAGCGGAGAGCAGACCGTAGCAGCCTGCCAGCATCATATCCCCAAAGGGGGCAGCAAAATGCGGACGCAGGGTGGAATTTTGCATCAGCGATTGCCGCGGACCGGTGACCCCCACCCCAAAAGAACCTTTATTTAAATCCAGGGGCTGGTCCGAATAGATCAGAGCTCCATGGCCATGGTCACCAAAGACATCTTCATGCTTCAAGGTGCCGTCGGCTAAAGCTCGCAGTAAATTTTCAAGTTTAGGCAGGTCAATCAACCCGGTATGGTGTTCAAAAACGCCCTCAATCCCTTCAGGGGATAAGCGGAAAGCGAGCGTATGGAAATTCCCGATATTGGCGATCAGCACCCGTTCTTTGGTTTGGATCACCGGGTCAAAGGTGGCGCCGAGCACGGCAGCGGGCGCAGTATCCATCACGACCAGGGGCGCATCAATCTTGCTGGCGGAATTAACCACCGCCTGCAGACGGGTCATGATCCTGGGCACATCCTGGCGCGAGAAAGCAAAATCTGCCAGCCGGTTGCTGATTGATATTCTTTCATTTAGATAGTCAAAGCGGAACTGCCGGTCGGAATAGCCGGCGGGTGCATCGCCGTGATCAAAAACCGCCACAGCGACTGCGGCGAGGTCGTTCAATGAGACCCCAAAATTCTTAAAGGCAGCTGAAATTGATTCAAAATCAAAGTCCCGCATTTCAATAATTTCAACATCTGATGGAAGCCTGGAAACTTCATCATCGCTGATCAGCTCAATCCCCATTTCACGGATTTGATCCAAATCATCATTAAAGCTGCGGGCTGCACTGGGGGTGGCATAAACCGGATACCCGGTCTTAATGTGTGCTTCTGCTGCCCAATGGCTTGGTCCCCCGCCCATGGTGACCCCATGCAGGGCAACCGGGACACCGCGTTGGGTGGCAGATTTGAGCCTGCGGTGGATGATCATCGTCGGCGCGGGGACGACCAGCTTGAAGCTGTTCTCCACGTCCAGCTGGGAATCAAACAGCACAATATCCTGGGTACCGGTACCGACATCCACCGCTAAAATTTTCACTTTAGTATCCTTTTAACTACTCGGGCCTGCAGGTTGTTCATGGGATAAAGACTACCCGGCTGACCAATCTATTTCGTGGAATCTTTCTTCCGGTTTCCCCCCAGCCCGTGCCGGATGGCGACAATCGCTGCGGCGACCCGATCGCGGGCATTGATCCCGGCCAGGATCCGCGAAACATGATTCTTGACCGTACCAATGCTGATGAATAATTGGTCGGCAATTTCCTTGTTGGTCGCCCCGGTTGCAATCAGATCAAGAATTTCAGTTTCACGCTGGGTTAAATTTGAGAGGAATTTTTGATTGTTCTCAGGCCTGTCAGGTAATTTGAGCAGTTTTTCATCGACCAACTTACCTATTGCGGTAGAAGAGAGCTGAAAAATACCGTTAAAGGCCAAACGGACCGCCTGAGCCAGTTCGTTGGTGGGGATGTCCTTAAGCAGATATCCGCAGGCGCCGGCCTGCAGGGAGCGGATAATATATTCCTCATCATCGAAAGTGGTCAGCATGATCACCAGCACACCCGGGTAATCTTGTTTGATCAGCTCAGTGGCGGTAATCCCATCCATCCCGGGCATGCGGATGTCCATTAATGCCACGTCCACATCGTTCTCTTTCAAGAAGTCCACTGCTTCCCTGCCATCTGAGACGCTGCCCGCGATAGTGATCCCCTCCTGCAGCGCTAACAAAGCCGAAATCCCATCACGGATCAGCTGTTGGTCATCGACCAGCAAGATTTTGATTAATTCTGCCATGCGGGTTACCTTTCTTTGGGGATGCGGATTTCGATTTTCGCGCCTTTTCCCTTTTGTGATCTGATCTGCAGGACGCCGTCGACGTTTGAGGTCCTCTCTCGCAGATGTTTCAATCCAAAATGCCCATCACGAGAGAGTGCCCGGCGATAATTGAAACCGATGCCGTTATCCTCAACGGCAAGGATTGCCTCTCGACGGCCAAATTTCATACCAACCGAAATTAATTCTGCCTGGGCATGCTTTTCAGCATTGGTCAGGAGTTCCTGCAGCGAGTGATACAGGTTCCGCCGGACATGCAGGGGATAGAGCATTTCATCTCCACTGATTTCCCAGATAATTTCGCGGCCATCGACCCGCATGCTCTCGAACAACAATTCAACCTTGTTAGCGAAAGAAAAGGAATCCTGGTTTTCCTTCAACCCCCCAATGAATTGGCGGACTTCCTTCAAGGCTTCTTTGGCTGAGTTGCGGGCATTCAAAACCGCTTCCATCGAATCTTCCTCAGAAATATCCTGGTAAGCGACCGCCTTTTCAAGTTGAATGCTGATCGCCGTAAGGTGGTGACCGGCAGAGTCGTGCAAATCTCGGGAGAGGCGCATGCGCTCCTCAACCACAGAAAGCTCGGCGATATCATCCATCACCAGCTGCAGGTCAGTATTGGCCCGGTGGAGGTCTTGAAGGAGTCCACGATTTTTTAAGGTGACCTGGTGAGCATGGAAAGTAAAGAAGCTCAAGATTTGCATGAAGAGCAAGTTCCCAACTCCCAGGGTGATATCCGCCCCATAGGTATCGATCTCGGTATACAGGTAGCCCAAGATCAGCAGCGTAAACATGACACTGACCACTCCGCCAAAGGCAAAATAAGTATAGTAGGGGATTAAGCCAATCAGGGAAAGCGCCGTCCCGGTGACATCCAGGATCTGCACAAAGACCACCGCTCCTAATCGCAGGAAGAACAAGAGTACCTGGACCGCATACGGCATTCTCCGGGGAAATACCAGCATATCAACCATGTCGAGCAGCATCAGCACGACAAACATGGAAAACATCGTGATGATCTCCCACAGCTTCATTTCACCGAAGCTTTGATCCCAGTAAAACAGATCAACCGCGGTCATCGCACCGATGATCAAGATAAAGATCATCGGCAGGGAAAACTGCACATTGGTGGTCCCAATCCGGAAGCGCGTGTTTTTCATACCTGTATTCTACCCGATCTGGTCACGGGGTAAAGGTAACCGCTGTCCACTCAGCTATGACTGCAGGCACCCAACCCGGGACATAGCTGCCGGTGCCTGATCCGACAGCTGAATAGGCCTGCGGCAACTACACCTGAAGCAATCATTGACTTAGGATTAATCATCAATCAACGCGAGGAGCAATCATGAAGGAAGAAATCTTAATCAAGGCTGGGAAATTTCTGATGGGGACCTATGCTCGCAGCTTCCTAAAAATGCAAATCAAAAAATTGGAGGATCTTCCGTTGGGCGCAAAGCTGTTTGCCGGGAACCACCCAACCACCAGCGATCCTTTTTTCCTCAGCTTACTGACCAACCAACCGGTACGGATCCTGGTGACTGCCAACGTCTTCGAAATACCGGTGTTCCGCGAATACCTGCTGGGATGCGGACACATCCCGGTAACGCGCGGAAAAGGCAAGGGAAAAGAGGTGATCGACCGGGCAGTGGAATACCTCGACCAGGGAAAAAATGTCGGGATATTCCCAGAAGGGAGTCTTTCGCCAGAGACCAGCCATGGTTACGGCGTGCTCCCGGCCCGCTCTGGCGTCGCCCGGATCGCTCTGCAATCTGGGAAACCGGTGATTCCAGTCGGGATTGCCCTGGAAAAACACGGGATCCGGTCAAGAGAATACCAATTCTCGGATCGGGACGCGGTATCACGCTGGGTGACGAAGGGCGCTTATGAGATCACGGTTGGGTCTCCGATCTTTTTTGATGGTGATCCAGAAAGCGAGGCGGAAGTCGCTGCCGCGGCGGATCTGATTACTACAGAGATCCGAAAACTAGCATCAATCAGCGAAAGCCGGCTGCCCCAATTCCGGGTGAAGTGGAATTCGATGCTCAGCTACCGGGAGATCTTCTCGACCTTCGGGGGATAAATCACCATGTTGGTGAAAATCAAACAAAAAAGATATTGGTAAAAATTGGAGGTTTAATTCATTTCTGGTATCATGGAAAAAAGACAATCTGCCAGGGAAAGACTACGATGCCAACCAATTTACCTCCAGATTACTACAAAATTGAAGAGCAGTATAAGCAAGCCCAAACGCAAGAAGAAAAAATAGAACTGCTCGAGACTATGATCAGCACGATCCCCAAACACAAAGGGACCGATCATTTGCGCGCCGATCTCCGGCGGCGGCTCTCAAAACTCAAAGAACAGCAGCAATCGGGCAAAAAAACAGGCGGGCCGGTTTCCCCATACCTGGTGGACAAGGAAGGCGCCGGGCAGGTGGTGGTTATCGGTGAAAACAACGTGGGCAAATCCGCGCTGGTCAAGGCGCTGACCAATGCCAACCCGGATGTCAGCCCAAATCCTTTCACCACCTGGCAGCCAACCCCCGGGATGATGATCTACAAAGACGTACAGATCCAGATTATTGACACCCCTCCAATCGACCGTGAGTTTGTTGAGCCGGATTTTTACCAGCTGCTTCGCCGCGCCGACCTGATCTTATTAATGACAGACCTGACCCGGGACCCGATTGGGCAGCTTGAAAAAACCATTGAAAAGATGATCGAGAACCGGATCATCCCTGCGCACCTCAAAGCGGAATATGAAGAAATCGGGAACAAGTACATCCCGCTGCTGGTCTTGTGCAATAAAAATGACAACCAGCAGTCTGATGAGAATTACAGCATCTTCTGCGAATTGATCGAGACAGAATGGCCCTGTGTGCCGATTTCAGTGACCACCGGCCGGCGGCTGGAAGAAATGCAGCAGCGGATCTACCAGGCACTGGGAATCATGCGGATATTCTCCAAAGCACCAGGAAAAGATGTGGATATGAGCGCCCCCTTTGTGATGAATAAAGACGGCACAATCGACGAATTCGCCATTAAACTACATAAGGATTTCTACGAGAAGCTGAAATCAGCCAAAGTATGGGGCAGCACAAGCTTTGATGGTCAGATGGTCAGCCGGGACTACGTGCTGCAGGATGGGGACATTGTTGAACTAAAGATATAAGCTCCCGAATCGGCAAACAGCTCTTCGGTATCCAGAAATTTCATTTATAATCTACCAATGCCCTTAAACATTGTCTACATCCTGATCGGTGTGTTTATCACCGGATTGACCTTACTGTCAGCCACGCGGACTTTTGTCTCCCCCCGGGCAGAGTCAGATAAGCTGACCGAGTTTATTTTCAGGTTCTTCAGAATGGTCTTCCAGACGGCCGCCAGGCTCTTCCCAAAATACCGGCAGAAAGACCGGATCATGGCTTTCTACGCGCCGGTCGTGCTGCTCTCCCTGCCGCCGGTATGGCTGCTGCTGATCAGCATTGGCTTTACGTTCATTTACTACGGGTTGGGGATCAGTAACTGGTCTCAGGCATTTATCCTCAGCGGTTCGTCACTGCTCACCCTCGGGTTTGCAAAAAGCGAGTACCTCTTCCCGGTATTGGAATTTACGCAGGCTACCCTTGGTCCGCTGTTGATTGCCTTGTTAATTTCCTACCTGCCAACGATGTATGCCGCCTACCAGTACAGGGAGAAAGCGGTCAACCTGCTCACCGTGCGGGCAGGTTCGCCGCCTAGCCCACTGCAGATGCTGATGCGCTTCCACCGGCTGAACCAGCTTGATCATCTCTCCACCTTCTGGGAGCAGTGGGAAAACTGGTTTGTAGAGCTGGAGCATTCGCACACCTCGTTCTCTGCTCTGGTGTATTTCCGCTCTCTGCAGCCGGAGCATTCCTGGGTGAATTCCGCCGCTGCGATTCTCGATGCTGCCGCCCTGCGGCTTGCCGTGCTCGATCTCTCAAGCGACCTCAGACCGCACCGGCTGCCTGATGGCTCTGAAACACCCAGCGACCCCCAGGCAGCGATCACGATCCGGGCCGGGTTCATCGCCCTGCGGCGGATTGCAGACCTCTTCAAGGTGGAATACAACGCGGACCCAAATTTCCCCGCAGATCCAATTTCAATCACCCGAGCTCAGTTTGATTTGGCGATCAGCTCTTTACAGGACCAGGGAATCCCTCTCCAGGGAGATTTAGAAAAAGCCTGGCAGGATTTCGCCGGCTGGCGGGTGAACTACGACTCTGTGCTCGAGGCCCTATTGAATTTAACCATGGCGCCGCCCTCCTCCTGGGTGGGCTTTAACGATCTCCCAAACGCCTAATCCGCAAAGCTCGCAGTTCTTTGCTGACCGAACTGGTCTGTTAAAGGTACCAGAGTGGGATTGAAATTGTCTTGATTTTGAGGGAAAATATCATCCTCGTGATTCCGTTCCAGTCAGTCAATTTGAGCATTTACCTCAATAATTACCCTGACCAGCCCTGAATTTAGCGATTTTAGTCAAAAATCCTCGAGAAAATCAGTACCATTATCCCATATCCCCCCAGTCCATTGCCCAATATAATAACTGGTATACCTGTCAGACCAGTATACCAGTGAGAACTATGACAAACGTAAAAATACAACCCGTTCCAAGAACCTCCTTATCGGATCGAATCGCCGGCAAATTGGCCGCAGCGATTATTTCTGGCAATTTTAAGCCAGAAAGTCAAATGCCTTCAGAGCGCGAGCTGGTTGAAATGCTCGACATCAGCCGCTCGACGCTGCGCGAGGCGCTAAAAACCCTGGCCGAACACCAGATCATCGAAGCACGCCAGGGGGTTGGCTGGTTCGCCTGCAAGATCGACGAGAACAACGTCGCCAAAGCGCGTGAGCTCGCCCAGCAGACCCTTGAGGATTCAAAACCGCGACAGTCAATTACGGCAAGTACCGAAACGCCAACCGGGCCGCGGCGCTTACCCACCCCGAAAGAAAAGCCGCTTAAAATCCCCAACTTAAAAACCGACCGCCTGGGTACATTCGATTTCATCTCCTGGTGGGAACGCGAGAAGGTGGAAGCAGCCAAAATTTTGGTTGTCGGCGCAGGGGCGTTGGGCAATGAGGTACTCAAGAACCTGGCGCTGATGGGCGTTGGGAATATCTTCATCATTGACTTCGATGAGATCGAATTTGCAAATTTGAGCCGTTCGGTGCTTTTCCGTGAATCAGACCCCAACCGCAGGAAAGCCGAAGTGGCCGCCGCCCGCGCCAAGGAAATCAACCCCAATATCAATGTGCAGTACCTGCACGGCGATGTGACCACCCAGCTCGGGCTGGGAATCTTCCGGGAAATGGATGTGATCATCGGCTGCCTCGACAACCGTGAGGCCCGCCTGGCGATCAACCGTTTCGCTCATTGGGTCAACAAGCCCTGGGTCGATGG
>JBDLJU010000066.1:0-13812 GCA_039714215.1 Chloroflexota bacterium
GAGCTTCGATTTAACAGATGATCATCAAGCGATCATCTGTAGGTTAGCCCACAGCTTGGAGCTTCGATGTAGCAGATGTCCATCTGCGGGGTTGTGCAAACTACTGCGGTTTTTACTTGAACTGCTCCGAAAGGGCGGGGAAACCCCGCCCCTACAGGAATTGGATTGTAGAAGGGCTTCGGATTAGCCGTGTAATGTCCCGATCAAGTACAATGCGGGGTAGAAGATGATCCAGACCACGTCAATGAAATGCCAATAGACCGCCGCGGCTTCCACCGGCCAGTGCTTTTCATCTTTATCAAACACGCCGCGTAAGCCGTTGCGGAAAACGAAGAGCAGGAAGATCACACCGGTGAGCACATGGAAAGCGTGGAAGCCAGTCAGGGCGTAAAATACAGCGCCTTCCGGGCCATCACCTGGGCCGAAGGGGGCAATCTGCCACTCAATCCCAACCACGCCGACCAGGAAGGTGATTCCGAGGATGATCGTGATCGCCAGGCTGACCAGGAAGTTTTTCCTGTCGCCGTGCTTGATGGCGGTCTCTGCCCGGTTCATGAAATAGGACGAGATCAGCAGCATCGCGGTGACGATCAGGCCGAGGGTTTGCTCAAGTTCTGGACGGGTGGTGCCCAGCAGGCTGAAGCGGGTGACCAGCAGACCGCCAAAGACGAAAGAGTCAGAAAGGATGAACAACCACAAGCCCAACCGGTTGGTGCCGGTCTTGTAGGCATAGCTTTCTCGGTCTTCGTTTGCCTCGGCTTTGGCAAGCTTGGTGATGTGCATGTAGTAGTAGAGCACAAGGCTGGCTTTGGTTAGAGCGAGCATGGTCAGCAAGAACGTTGAGGCAAAGCTGATCGCCACAAAAAATTCAGCGGCAGTGAAGAAGGCCAGCAGGATAAAAATGCTGAAACCAAGCTGGAACGCGTTTTTCTTATCAGTATGTTTTTCAGTCATGTTTCCCTACTTATTCGTCAAATTTGACATAAGGTGAATCGGCCAGCCCGTAATCGTACGGTTCACCGATAACCTCAAATGGTTTGTCATAGTTGTGTGCCGGGATCGGCGAAGGGGTCTGCCATTCGGGTGAGCGTGAGCGCCACAAATTGCCGGTCGCCTCTTCACCCTTTTTAGCGCTGATGTACATATTGTAGAAAAAGATCAGCACGGCGGTGGCAATCAGGTAGGCGGCGACGGTGAGGATCAGGTTGGTGAGGTCGAAGTTAAGGGCGGCATCATAATCAGCGATCCGGCGGCGCATCCCTAACAGGCCAACCTGCATCATCCCGAGGGTGAGCACCAGGAAGGAGGGGGTCATCATCCAGAAATGCAGTTTGCCCAGCTTTTCATTCATCCGCCTGCCGGTGACCTTGGGGAACCAGTAGTAGATCGCAGCGAAGAAGGGGAAGATGTACCCCCCAAACATCGTGTCGTGGAAGTGCCCGACAATAAAGTAGGTGTCATGCAGGTGCAGGTCGGTGGATACGGTTGCGTTGGGCGGGCCGGTGAGACCACCGAGCAGAAATACGACGATCCCGCCGAGGATAAACAGCATCGGGGTGGGGGTTTCAATTTTGCCTTTCCATAAGGTTGCCACCCAGGAGAAGAACTTGACTCCGGTAGGTACGGCAACCAGCAATGTGCTGTACATGAAGGGCACCCGCAGGTATTCGTTCATCCCGGAGGTGAACATGTGATGCGCCCAGACCAGGAAGCCGACCAGGGCGATGCCTAAAGAGGACATCGCGATCCATTTGTAGCCGAAGAGCGGCTTACGGGCAAAGACTGGCAGCAGTTCAGAGATGATCCCTAAGCCGGGGAGCACAAAGACGTAGACCGCCGGGTGCGAGTAAAACCAGAATAAGTGCTGGAAGAGGATCGGGTTGCCTCCCTGGGTGGCATCGAAAAAGCCCATCCCGAAGAGGCGCTGGAGCATCACCATCTGGAAAGATAAACCAATTAGCTGGGTAGCAGTAAGGCTGATAATTGAGGTCGCCAGGGCAGCCCACACAAAGATCGGGAGGCGGAAGGCAGTCATTCCCTTAACACGCAGACGCAGCACGGTGGCGATCAGATTGAGCGCACCGAGGATCGAGGACCAACCAGCGACGAACACGCCGAGGAAGAACATCTGCATGCCGACCGGGGCACGCGCTGAGAGAGGCGGGTAGCCGGTCCAGCCGGTGTCGAACCCTCCGAGGGCAAGGCTGCCAAGCAGCAGGATTGCTGCGGGGGGCGCTAACCAGAAGGAAAAGGCGTTCAGCCGAGGGAAGGTCATATCTGCGGCACCGATCATCAGGGGGACGAGGTAGTTCATCACCCCGGCGATGCCGAGCAGGATTGAGACGATCATCAAAATGCCGTGCAGGCTCATCAGGGTGTTGTACAGTTGGGGATCAAGGAACTGGATGTTTGAGGCGGACAGCTCGGTGCGGAAGATCAGGGCAAACAGACCACCAGTGCTGAGCAGGATCAGGGAGGTGATTGTGTACTGCACACCAATGACTTTGTGATCTAAGGAAGGCTCAAAATATTTCTGCCATCCGGGTGGGTCGGCGTGGTGTTCAGCGGGTTCTTCACCCTTGGCCCACAGGAACCATCCATCCATCACCCGCGTACCCCACATGAAAAAAATTGCGCCGAGGAGCCCACCGGCCACCCAGGCAGGTTCGGTAAAACCGAAGTTGGCATCATCAACTGCCCAGTAGGGCAGTCCCATCAGGGCGCGGATGCCGGTAACAAACCCGGCGCCGATCAGCGTACCGATCAGCTGGTAAACCATCCCGCGGTTCAGGCCAATGTTTATAAATTTTTTCATCATTCCTCCAAATTAATGATCGAACGGGGTTCGATTTAATAATATTGAATGGCTTGCCATTGAATATTATTCTTGCAGCGTTTCGATGAACGCGAGGATATCTGCGATTTCTTCCTCGGTCAGGGAGAACTGGGGCATGGCGTTGGCCGGGTAACCTGCCACGATGGTGGCATTTGGATCAAGAATTGACTCGATCAAAAATGCTTCGTCGGCCAAAGTTACTGTTCCGTCTGCGAGGTCAACCTCAGCGCCGAATAAGCCTAGCCAGGTGGGGCCGCGGCCTTCGCTGCCGTCTACCGAGTGGCAGGCAATACAGCCGTTTTGTTCAACAACAATTTCGCCGCGCTCTGGGTCTGGACCGACAGTGTCGGGGATCAGGGCTTTCTGGGCATCTACCCAGGCGAGTAAATCCTCTTCAGAGACAACCACCACATCAGCGAGCATATAGGCATGTTCTGTACCACACAACTCTGCACAGCGGAGCTTGTAGTCGCCTAAAATTGTGGGCGTGATCCGCAGTTCGGTGGTCTGACCGGGGATGATGTCCTGTTTTACGCGGAATTCGGGTACCCAAAACGAGTGGATTACATCTGAGGACTCCATCACCAGTTTTACCTGCTGGTCAATTGGCAGGTAAAGCTCGGTGGTGGTGATCCCGTAATCAGGGTATTTGAATTTCCAACCCCATTGAAAGGCGCTGATCTTAATTTCCATCGCTTCAGGATCAGCTCGCAAGGTGTCCCCCAGCGACCAGGCACCGAGGTAAGCCAGCCCAAGGACAACAAGCAGCGGAATTAGCGTCCAGGTGATCTCAAGTTTGGTGTGCCCCTCGATGTACTCGCCATCCCCAGTTTCCCCGGGTTTTCGCCGAAATACAATCAGGCTGTAGACCAGGGGGACGATGATCAGCGCGAATAAAAAGGAAATCGCCATGATCTCGATGTCAAACAACCAGTCGATGGTGACTGCCTGCAGGCTTGCGCTCACCGGGAGCAGGCCAATGGTGTCAAGCCCAAAATAGACCAGGGCGGTCAGGGCGAGGATCAGGACAGCTAATATTATGAAATGTCGCATACTTTATCCTTGAAATCGAACTTATTTCAGTAAATTTATCGGGTTTCACTATAAGCTATGATTGAAGAACGTAATCCGTTCTTACTAAATTGTGCTTATCAAAGCATTCAAACTAGAACCAGCGGGTTTGAAAAAAAATCTTCGGAGTGCTTAAAGATAATCGGACTAATAAGCTAAATTATACCAAAAAAGTGATAAATAGTGTATAATTTCGGTTATATTTAGAATTAGTTTTTAGAATACCGAATATTAGAGAGTAAAATCTGGTTGGCAGCAGTGGAAACAAGGGAATCAAATTTGGTCCTCTTCTATGTGGTGAGACGCTGCGCTTATCAGAGCTATTGATGCAAAAGAGTGAGGAGCAGTTCATGGGCGAAAAGCTTCGCGACCTATTCAAACAACCGATTGCGATTGTTCTAGTAATCATCTCAGTGCTGACTGTAATCGGTGGGGCGGGATGGGGGATCATGCAGACTCAAACTCCGCCACCCCAGCCAATCGAGTTTCAGCACGAAATCCATGTTGACCTTGGGGTGCAGTGTTTGTACTGCCACCCTGGCGCCTGGACAGGTCCATCGGCGGGTGTGCCAACTCAGTCTAAATGTTGGGGATGCCACCAGCAAATCTCAAAACAAACTCCTGAATTAGATAAATTACGTGGTTATGTGGAAAGCGGCGAATCGATCCCCTGGGTTCCAGTGGCGATCCAGCCGGACTTTGTCTACTTCAGCCACCGTCCGCATATTGCCTATGGGCTTAACTGCGAGACCTGCCACGGCGAGGTCAGTGAAATGACTGTAGCAGAACCGCAAGAAGAGATGAATATGGGCTGGTGTCTAGAATGCCACCGGACTACGTTCCACGACGACCCTGTCCAGCTGACCAAACTGACCGATTGTTTAACCTGTCATCAATGACTCCGAGTATGAAATACTCGGAGTTTAGGAGAATGTTGAACACTCTCCATCGAAATGAGTAGATTCTACAGAAGCTTAGAGGAAGGAATCAAGGATGAGCGATAAAAATATCTCTCGGCGAGATTTTCTAAAAATAGCCGGAGTGGGAGCAGCAACTTCCGCGGTGCTGACCGGATGCGGGCCAGCTTCACGTTATGTGACCCGTGAGCCGTATGCCGAAATGCCGGAATACACCTATAACGGCCAGAGCACTTTTTACGCCACAACTTGTATGGAATGTGCCGCCGCCTGCGGGCTGGTCGTGCGCACCGTGCAGGGGCGTGCGATTAAGGTGGAAGGTAACCCCAACCACCCGGTAAACCTGGGAAAAACCTGTGCTCGGGCACAAGCCAGCCTGCAGGGTTTATACAACCCAGACCGTGTGCAGTTCCCGGTAAAGCAAGCTCGCGGTGAGACTTTGAGCACAGAGCAGCTAAGCTGGGACGAAGCGGTTGGTGTGGTGGGCGAGGCGCTTGGTTCCTCTGCCGCCGATGGGCTTTCCTTTTTAATTGGCGAGACCCCAGACCACCTGTATGACGTAATCAGTGAGCTGACCACGGAAATAGGTGCAGCTCAACCGGTGCGCTATGGTGCTTTGAGTTTGTTTGAAGCCCGGGCGACCTTGAAGAAGGCGGCTGAAAACGTGTTCGGGCAGGCGGAGATTCCTTACTTTGACCTGGCAGGGGCAGACCTGACCTTTTCCTTCGGGGCCAATTTCTTAGAAACCTGGCTTTCTCCGGTGGCGAACACCCGGGGCTATGCCCAGATGCGTCAGGGAGCGGTGAACGGAGGACGCGGCACCTTGGTGCAGTTTGAGCCGCGCATGTCGATGACTGCATCCAAAGCAGACGAATGGGTGCCGATTAAACCGGGCACAGAGAGCCTGGTGGCGCTGGCAATTGGCCGTTTGGCAGCAGAACTTAAGGGCGGGGCGCTGCCCCCGGTGTACCAAAATGTTTCGGCAGCAGGACTGGCCGAGGCTGCCGGGGTATCGCTTGAAAAACTTGAACACCTGGCACAGATGTTTGCTGAGGCCGAGCACCCGCTGGCGATCCCAGGAGGGAATGCTCTGGGACAGTCGAACGGGATACACATCGCTGAAGCGGTGTTGGCTTTGAATGTGCTCGGCGAAAATTTAGGCAAGCCTGGCGGGGTGAAGTTTAACCCACCGGCGGTGCTGGGAACGGTACGGAAAACAGCCACAATCGCAGAAATGGTTGAGCTAATTGAAAAGATGAATGCTGGAGAGGTCCAGGCGCTGTTTGTGCATGGCGTCAACCCGGTATTTGAACTGCCCAAGCAGATGGGGTTTGCGGAAGCGTTGGGCAAGGTACCTTTGGTGATCTCATTTAGCTCCTTCCCCGATGAAACCGCCCTGATGGCGGATTATATTTTCCCAGATCACACCGGGATGGAGGCCTGGGGATACCAGCAGGTGGTCACCGGCAGCTCGAAGGCCGTACTTTCTGGCGTTCAGCCGGTGGTGGTGCCTTTCTATGAAACCAAATCAACCGTAGATGTGCTCCTGGCTGCTTCCCAGGCGCTGCCCTATGAAGATGAAGTTGCCTTTATTCAAAGCAAGCTCTCCGAGCTGGTTGGGGCAGATAATGCCCTGATCCGGGCGGGAGAAATCCAGACCTTTATGGCGCAGTTCCAGCAGTATGGCGGCTGGTGGGGGGCGGAAGACAATTTAGGCAGCCCAGCCTCAGTACAAATTTCCGGGATTTCAGCGGAAGAAGGATTTTCTCATGGAGAAGGCGAGTTCTTCCTGCACCCCTATGTTTCACCGATCCTGGCAGAGAAGGGCGCCAATAAGCCCTGGCTGCAGGAAATCCCTGATCCGACAACAACAGTGATGTGGAACACCTGGGTGGAGATTAACCCAGAGACAGCAGAAGAGCTGGGCATTGATAACAATGAGCTGGTCAAGGTCACATCAAAATTCGGTGAGATTGAAGCTGCGGTGTATTTGTATCCCGCCATCCGGCCGGACACGATTGCAATCCCATTTGGGCAGGGGCATACCGCCTACGGCCGCTACGCCGAAGGGCGCGGGGCGAACCCGCTGGATTTGCTTGGTATAGCAACCAACACAGCCGGTGACCTGCAGTTCGGCGCGGTTAAGGTGAAGATTACGAAGACTGGAAAAATCAAAAATCTGGCACGCCTGGAAAGCATCCGCGGCGTGTATGGAGAATCACATGGAGAATAAAGTGAATCACAATATCCCGGAAATTAAAGCTGATTTTTCTGAAGAGGAAAACGGTAAATGGGGTATGGCCATTGACCAGGACCTGTGCACTGGCTGTAATGCCTGTGTGGCAGCCTGCTCGATGGAAAACAATGTCGCATATGTTGGCGAGGAAGATGCCGCCTATGGGCGGGCACTGCACTGGATCCGGATAGAACGTTTCTGGGAAGGTGAATACCCTGATGTTTCGATGACTCCCTACCAGCCGGTGATGTGCCAGCAGTGCGGTGAAGCGCCTTGCGAACCGGTCTGCCCGGTGTTCGCCGCGGTGCACAGCCAGGCCCAGGAGATCAATGCACAGGTCTACAACCGCTGTGTGGGGACGCGCTACTGCGCCAACAACTGCCCTTACCAGGTGCGGGTGTTCAACTGGCGTGATTATGAGCGACCAGACCCGCTGCACAACCAGTTCAACCCGGATGTGACCGTGCGTCAGAGGGGGATCATGGAGAAGTGCACTTTCTGCATTCAGCGCATCAGGCGAACTGAAGATGTCGCTAAATCAGAGGGACGAGAAGTCGCCGATGGCGAGATCCAAACCGCCTGCGTGCAGGCCTGCCCGGCAAATGCGATTGTATTTGGCCGGGTGGATCACCCGGAGAGTAAAGTATCTAAGATGAGTGGTGACCGCCGCGGCCACCTGCTGCTCCCAGAAGTTGATACCAAGCCGCGGGTAACCTATCTGGAGTGAGGAGCAGATTATGGCAGTAGAAGCAAAATCCTCAGGACGAATAATCACGCACGAGCATGATCACAAAGAACATTTGATGCTAGACCCGCGCTCCCGCGGCGAGATGAATGAAATGGTGATGGAGTCGATGACCACCACCCGCCCGCGTTTCTGGGTGGCCGTCGGTGTTTTGGGTTTCATTGTGCTCACCGCCCTGTTTGGCGCCTGGGGTTACATGATTGCTGAAGGCCTCGGCGTGGCCGGGACAAACCGCCCGGCATATTGGGGCGTTTTCCTGGTCAATACTGTGTTTTGGATCGGAATCAGCCACGCGGGGACGTTTGTCTCGGCGCTGCTGCGGGTGTTCAAGGCGGAATTTCGCCGTCCGTTTACCCGGGCAGCCGAGCTGATGACCTCTTTTGGTCTGATACAGGCAGGTATGAGCATTTTTATGCATATGGGACGGGTATGGCGTTCGTATTGGCTGTTCCCCTATCCCAACGCCCGCGGTTTGTGGCCCAACTTCCACTCGCCGCTGATGTGGGACTTTCTGGCGATCAACACCTACCTGATAGCCTCCACGATGTATTTGTTCCTGCCGCTGATCCCCGACCTGGCGATGGCCCGCGACCGCTCAACCGGCTGGCGCAAGAAAGTTTACCGGGTCTTGGCATTGGGTTTCAGGGGCACAGAGAAAGAGTGGAAGCATCTGCACTCGGCATTGAATATCTTTGCCTGGGCAATCCTGCCGGTGATGTTCTCAGTGCATACGATTGTTTCCTGGGACTTCGCCGTATCGATCCGTCCGGGCTGGAACTCAACGATCTTCGGCCCTTATTTTGTGGTCGGTGCGCTGCATTCCGGAATCGCCGCAGTAGCGATGGTACTGGTGGTCGTGCGGGCGACAATGAAGAATATGAAATATTTCATCCGGCGAGAGCATTTTGATGCACTCGGCAAGCTGATGTTGATCGTTGCGATGGGTTGGGCATATTTCTTCTTCAATGATTTTATTGTGCAGTGGTACGGCGGGGACAGCTGGACGCATACCCTGCTGGAGTTCCATGAGGGCGGTCCGTTAGGCTGGATGTGGTTCATGATGCTGGTCTTCAATATCGCGATTCCCTTTGGACTGCTGTGGAACAAGAAACTGCGTTCGACGCCCTGGCTGTTGTTTGTGATCGGGCTGCTGATCAATGTCGGGATGTGGTTCGAGCGCTATATCATCATCCCGGTCTCCCTGTCAGTCACACGGATGCCGTTCACCTGGAGTGAGTACAAACCGGGTGTAGAAGTGTATTTGACCCTGGGGACGTTCGCTTTCTTCGCACTGCTGTATTTGATCGCCTCACGGCTGATCCCGCTGATCCCGGTGTGGGAAGTGCAGGAAGGCCATATGGCGCATAGTATCCGCAAGATCGGGAAAGCTGAAGTCCCATCTGTGAGTGAATTCGAGTAACAGGGAGTGAAAATGGAAGAAAAAATAACTCTACTGGCTCTGTTTGGGGCAATCGACCCGGCATCGGACGCGGTGGAAAAACTGCGTGAGATGGGTGTGGTCGATGAGCAAATGGATGTGATCACCGGCACACCGGTCACCGAGGAGATGCTCGGGCGGCCTGAAGTACCCACCAATGTGCCGCGTTATGCGATGGCAGGCGCAATCCTGGGTACTCTGGTGGGATTGTTCCTCACGGTGATGACCCCGAATTTATATTCGGTGTATGTCGGCGGCCAGCCATTGATCCCGGTGCCGCCAAGCGTGGTGGTCACCTTCGAGATGATGATGCTGGGGATGTTGATCCTCACATTTATTGGCGTCTTCCTGGAGAGCGTTTATCCAGACCTTTCTGAGAAGGAATACATTCCTGAGATAAGTGATGGAAAGTTTGCCATCTTGTTTGCGATTCCCACTACAGATCAAGGAAAATTTGAGGGCGCGATGAAGACTGTAGGTGCAGAAAGTGTACGAATCGCTGAGAGGACAGAGCTATGATCAAACGCGTATTAATCCTGGCAGTCGCCGGTGCCGTGCTTACGGGGGCGCTGCTGCTCTTTACCTATGATCTATTGAAAATTGATTGGATCGGGTTCATGGAAATTCAAGACTCCTTCCGACCGATGGAAGAGCCGCTGCCAGTCCCCGCAGGGTCTATTCCAATTGAGGGGGCTGCGTATATCCCCGGATTGGGCGCTCCTCCGAACCCGGTAGAAGCCGATGCGGATTCTCTGGCCAACGGTGAGCTGCTCTTTGGCGTAAACTGCGCCCAGTGCCACGGGGTCACCGGTGAGGGCAACGGCGTGATCGCCAATTTCCTTGAGAATAAAAAACCTGCGGACCTGACCAGCGCTTTGATCCAGGAGAAGAGTGATGGGGCGTTCTTCCTGACGATCAGCAGCGGGGTGCCCGGCTCGATGCCGGCGTTGAATGAAAACCTGACCGTCCGCCAGCGGTGGGATGTGGTCAACTACATGCGCACCTTTGGGCCGTAGTGGAGGAACCGATGCAAGACGATTTAAAAAAATTGATTTATTCGGTGTTATTGGGTTTCGTGTTGGTCCTGGTGGGCTGGATTGGGTTTGTGATTGTCTCCGGCTGCGGCTTCTCGCTGGCGTGTGAAAAAGCTGCCCAGGCACCGCTGCGTACCCCGATCCCGACCTTGATCCCGGCTGAGATGCCGGTGCAGATGGTCAGTGAGCAGCAGATCAAAGTCAGCTGTCAGATCACTGCGGTGGAGCTGATTGGTGCGTGGGTCAATGCCGGCTATCCGGAGGGCGAGCAGTTTGGATTTGTCGATCTGGATGGCAAGAACTGCGCAGGCAGCTTTGCGGAAGACATTACCCCGTTGTTCAATGAAGGCAACCTGTGGTTCACCGGCGCTCCCTCATGTACCACCTGCCATCACGCAGTGATTGAGAGCTCACAGGCCAATTTGGATTTGAGCAGCTATGCCGGAATCCTGGCAGGCTCCCAGCGTACAGCAGGGCAGGCGCAGGGCAATGATGTGCTCGGCGGAGGGGTGTGGGAAGATGCTTTGATGTACCAGCAGCTTTATATCTTGAAAGCAATGCCGCAGGGCCGCCCTCCAGACATGCCTGCAGAAGGGCCAGTTGTGTTTGCCGGTGCTGAAGTTACGAATGGGGAGTAGCTGAAGCGCAATAAAATTTCCTGGAAATGACCTGCTCAAAGTCTTGAGCAGGTCATTTGTATTTTAAGGGGGAATTGGGAGAAGTTCTTAAATCCTGTTACTAATGGTAGTTCAGGTATGGTGCTATGGATTATTTGGATAAACCGGGTTATTATTGTAGTAATATTGTCCACCTACTCATCTCACAACTCAATAAAAATGCAACGGATTGGGAGCAACCATGTTAAAAGACCCCTATCGATTGACTGCAAAATGGTACGATTCCTTATTTGAGCCGATCAACAAAGGTCTGCGCTTGTATGGGCTCCGTATGTTTCTCCCCAAGCAGGGGATGTCGATCCTGGATGTGGGCTGCGGCACGGGAACCTATCTCGAGTTTTTTCAACGGTACAAGTGCAGTTTAGCGGGGATTGATACCTCACCTGCAATGTTAGAGCTCGCCAAAGAACGTTTGGGGGATACTGCCGATCTGCGCCTCGGCAGCGCCACCGAGATGCCTTATCCGGACGAAAGTTTTGATCTGGTCGTCTCGATGCTGGTGCTGCATGAAATGGATCATCCGGTTCGCCTGGGGACCCTCAAAGAAATCAAACGCGTGCTTAAACCAGACGGCAGAGTTTTATTGATTGACTTTAACCCCGGGAAACCCGAAGGACTGGAAGGATGGCGCACGAAAATGATTATTTTCTTTTCAGAGCTAGCAGCAGGCAGAGCGCATTTCAGGAACTACCGCGATTTCATGCGGATTAACGGGCTGAAAGGATTGGTTGAGCCTGCCGGGTTTAATATCAAGAAACAAAAGGTGGTTGGGGGTGGACCGTTGAGCCTTTATCTATTTTCGAAAGGAGGATCAAATGAGTAAATTTATCCCCTGGAGCAGCCAACCGCTGGCAGAGTGGGCTGAGAAACATGCCCGTGGAAAGTATATTGATCTTGATGGCCATCAGACCCATTATATTGAGAAAGGTCAGGGCGATCCGGTGATTTTAATCCATGGTTTTTTCTACGATTCCCATTTGTGGGACGGGAACCTGGATGCCCTCGCTGAAAGATATAAGGTATATGTAATTGACCTGTGGGGATTTGGCTACAGCACCCGGGAAGACCTTGATTTCGGGTATCCTTTGTATGTCCGCCAATTGAAATTATTTATGGATGCGATCGGTCTTTCGAGTGCCGTGCTGGTTGGTCAGTCGATGGGAGGGGGAACGATGGTCAAGTTTGCTGAAAATTATTCGGATCGGGTGAAAAAAATGGTTTTAGTTGACCCGGCAATTCTGCCGAATAAACTTCCGCTGATGGGGCGGATCGCCAATCTGCCCGGAGTTGGCGAGTTCCTCTTTGGAATGAACAGCAACCTGATGAGAAAAATAACCTTGGGAACCACATTTATTCATCTTAAGCAGCATATTACTGATGCTTATTTGGAAAAAGTTACTCGTTTCCAAAAGGTTGAAAATACGACCAGGATTATGCTGAAAATCCTAAGAAGGCAGTTCTTTCATACATTGGACAATGAGGTGCAGCAGGTTGGCCAAATGGGAATCCCAACCTTGATTGTCGGAGGGCGCCAATCTCAGGGAATCCCGATTGAACTAACCCAGCAAGTGCATCAGATGATCAGCGGGTCTGAGCTTGAGATCTTTGACCCGGCAGGTCACTGCCCCAATGATGAGCAGCCTGAGAAATTCAATCAACTGGTGCTGGATTTCCTGGAAAAATAAGCAAAAAGAAAATTGGATAATTAATATACAAACCTGGAAGGCTATAAAAACCTTCCAGGTTTTAATTTCTTTTCTTTTTATTAAATTTAGGGATTTATTATCCTACCAAAAACTTGGTAGATAAATCCGCAGCAGGGTGTCGATGATCAATGCGAGCATGAACAACGAAATGAAGCGCCGGTTATGCAGGAAGGAGAAACCTGCGAACCACACCGGCCAGGCGCCCTCAGGGTACTCAGGTGGGGCTTCGGCGGGTTTGGGTTTGCTCAACACCTTCAGGGAAGTAAGTAATTCTTTTCCAGCAAGCAGCACGAGGAGCATCACCGGGGTGAAGTACATGGAGATAAAGACCAGATGGATGATCACCAGATAAGTGAGGGCCAGGGATAAAATGTTAAGGTAGCGGGCCAGCTTTTCTCCAGTGACTACCGGCAGGGTATGCACACCGATGGCTTTATCTTCATCGAGCTTATCGATGTGTTTGCCGAGGTTGATTGCCATCACGCTGAGCCCGATTGGCAGGCTGGCGAGGATCACATCCCAGTTGAACTGCTGGGTGAGCACGTAATACACGCCGCCGATCATCACCGGACCCCAGATAAAGAAGATCGAGATTTCACCAAGGGCAAAGTGTTTCATTGGATAAGTGTAGAACAGCAAGATGAAAGCGCCAACGGCTGAGAGGATCAGGATGTTGCTGTCCCAGCCTGTCCGGTAATAGACATACAGCCCGGCAAGAACAGCCAGGAATCCGCTGACAAAAAAGTAGCGCATCTGGGTTTTGGCATCATGGAACTTGTGCACCAGCGGGTGCGGGCCATACATTGCCCGGAAGTAGTTGTCGGTGTCGATGCCGCGCTTGTAGTCGGTGTAGTCGTTGAGGATGTTGTTGGTACCGTGGGCGATGAATAACCCGAGCGTAGCGACCAGCCACAAACCCCACAGGAAAGTGCCGTCTCGCCAGGCGAGCAGGCCAGCAACAATGCTGGAAAACACAGTCACGGTGGTGACGGCGGAGCGGGTCATGATCAGCCATTTGGCAATCACATCGAGGCTGTCCCACTCTTCTTTTGAAATCTTGGGAATAATAGAGAGTGCTTTTAACCACCATTTAGGTTGTAGTTTCATCTGCTTCCTCCTCGAGATTGGAGAACGCTTGCGTTCTCTTAAACG
>JBDLJU010000067.1:0-13803 GCA_039714215.1 Chloroflexota bacterium
CCCGATGATTGATCATCGCAGAGGAAATCCGGTGCTGTTTGACCGGGAAACTTTTCGAGATTTAACCTCGATCTCGGGTGATATCGGCGGCAGGAAGATCTTTTCCCGCTACCCGGTTCACTTTCTGCCCTGGCTCGATCCACGCATGGGGTTGGATGTGGATTCGCAGGAAGATTATCAAAGATTAATCGATGCCTGGAAACCCACCTGACCTTTGGCTAATCCTCGATAACTTGCACTTTCATCTACTTTGTGCTATTTTGAATACAGGATATTTTGGTATTTTACCAGCTGAATTTTTCTATTTATCGGATCAAATTTCTTGCGGCCAGTTAAATTCGTATTGAGAAGGACGTCCTCCAAGCGGAAGGCGGATCCGAATTAATACTTTGAATAAGACCGCATCATTTAGCTAGAAATTGCCAGGCAAGGATATCCAAAAGGTAGAAGAAATGTCTGTGATTCGCTCATTTATTGCAATAGATTTACCTGAGACGCTTTTCGCTGGAATGCGGAAGGCTTCAGACCAGTTGCAAGAAATGCTTGAAGGGCAGCCAATCCGCTGGGTGCCGGTGGAAAACATCCACCTGACTTTGAAGTTTTTGGGAGATGTCTCTGAGAGAAACATTCCAATGATTACAGAGATCCTGGAGTCGGAGGCCGGAAACCATTGTAGTTTTGAAATCAGCGTTGGCGGGTTTGGTGTATTCCCCACCTATGCACGACCGCGGGTGATCTGGGTTGGTGTAGAGGGACCCGAAGAACTGTTTAACCTCCAGCGGCGAATTGATATGGAAACTGCCCGCCTGGGTTATGCTCCCGGCCAAAGAGATTTTAGCCCGCATTTGACCTTTGGGCGAATTTCTCGGAATGCCTCCCCTGCGCAGATTCGGAAAATTAGCGAATTGCTCCGGAAACACAAGTTAGGTTTTTTGGGAGCAGCCCGGATTGGGGAAGTCAGTTTATTTAGAAGCGATCTTGGCACCGGTGGGGCGGTGTATTCTAAGATTTCGGTCTCAAAGCTTTTAGAAAAATAAATAATAAGAGGTGAGTTTGGACGCTTTAGAAGTAGCACGTACTATTGTTAATGCTTTGGAAGATAAAAAAGCAGAAGATATTTTACTAATGGATTTGACCGGGGTTGCCCCATTTACAGATTTTTTTGTAATCTGCTCAGGAACCAGCGAGAGAATGCTTAAAGCCCTGATCCACGCTGCATTGGATGAGGTCCGCGAACAGTATGGTTTTAAGACCCGGGTGGAAGGGGAATCTCTGGATGGCTGGCTGCTGGCTGATTTTGGAGATGTTGTCCTCCACGTTTTCTCATTAGACCAGCGCGAGTATTATGCCCTCGCTGAACTATGGCATGAAGGAAAAACTTTGCTGCATTTGCAGTAAACCTGATTGATCGAACGACGTTCGATTTAATCATATTGATCAGCAAACTGCTCAATATGATTTGGATAAGAAAAATCCCCAGAATTTTCTGGGGATTTTTAATTTCGAAATGGGAAAGATTACTGTTCAAAGACCCATTCATCGATTGCCCGGCTCCAGGAGATAATTTCTTCTGGTTTGAACCACAGGGCAATTTCTTTCTCAGCATTTTCGCTTGAGTCAGATGCATGGGTGATATTCCGGCCAATTTCGAGACCAAAATCGTGCCGGACTGAGCCGGGAGATGCTTCGGTTGGTTTGGTTGCACCCATCGTCTGCCGCACCGCGGCGATTGCGTTAGGTCCTTCCCAGATCATTGCCATCACCGGGGCTGAAGTGACATAATCAATCAACATGTCGTAGAAGCCCTTCCCTTTGTGGATCGCATAATGTTCTTCTGCGAGTTCCTGGCTGACCTGGATGAATTTTGCGGCAGCCAAGCGCAGGCCGCGTTTTTCCATTCGAGCAATAATTTCACCAATGAGTCCGCGCTGGACACCATCGGGTTTGACAAAGACAAATGTTTGTTCCATGTTTACCTCCGAGAGAATAATTCCGGATGGGATTATACACCCAATGGAAGGTTTTGTCGCTTAAATGCACAAATTCAAGACCGCGGTCTTGAATTTGTGCACTGTTAATCCGGAATTCTGCTTACCGGAGTAGGTTTTCTGCTTTTGAATAGGCGTCTAAAGCGTCCTGTAAATTGTTGACTTTCATATAGGCATCACCTAAAACTTGCCATAAGTCAACGTTCACCGGGTGACGTCTGAGTGCATCTTTGATCTCCACAATGGCCTGGTCAACTACCTTGCCTTTTTTGATGATCTTCGCAAATTGTTTGACGGCATCATCCAATTCACCTTCTTGGATCGCTGCTTTGGCTTCCGCGACAACCGCAACCAGCGGTTCAGGCGTTGCTGCGGGAGTTTCCGCAGGGGGGGGGCTTTCTGGTTCCATTTCTTCAACAGGCTGTACTTCAGGTTCAACAACTGGGACAGCCTCAGCTTCGGATGCTGCCTCTGTGGGTTCTGGTTCTTCGATTTCTGCGAACATTTCTAGCGGCAGCTGCGGGACTGGTTCAGGTTTTTCATCGCCAATTTCCTGCAGCCAATCAGGTACTTCTTCCTCTGCACCACTTGCTGGTGTGTCTTCAGCGGCAGTCTCAATCGGCGTTTCTTCAACGGTATCCTCGTCGCCGAAAATGGCGGTGAGGTCCTCCAGCTCTGCATCGAAATCTGGTTCTGCTTGATCTTCTTCAATTGTGTCCAGCCATTCAGGGACGACTTCCTCTGGCTCAGTAGATTCGATCGGAGTCTCACTGATTGCTTCCAGTGGGGCTTCGACTTCTTCTGCGATTGAATCAGCGGTAACTTCTCGATCCTCTGCTGCCTCGGCTGCTGCTTCCTCACTGATCTCTTCCAGCCAATCCATCGAGAAATCATCGTCGTCAGTCATGATCGGCTCTACCGGTGACTCTTCAGGAGCTGCTGATATTGCCATTTCTTCAGCCTCAACCTCGGGATCGGGAGCTTGAAGTTCTTTGAGAAAATCATCCACAATATCCTCTGGTTCGGGTTCAGCTTCTGGAGCAGCAATTGCTTCTGGGTCAGCGATAGGTTCTGGAACATCTGCTGCGGTTGGTTTTTCTTCTTCTTTGATAATCTTGAGCCATTCAGGAGTGATATCTCCATCCGGGTCGATTAAATTTCCATCCTCAGTGAATCGCTCTTCAAGTTGGACGGTTTCACTGGCATTGGCGGGCATTGGGGGCAGCGGTTTTTCAGGTTCTGCTGCGGGAGGTTCTTCCGCGATCAGCTCTGCGAGGTCGTCTGCAGGCTGTTCTCCCGCCATCGGTGGCTCAGGCTGGCCAGCGCCCGCCTCTGCGGCTGCTTCTTCGCTGATCGAATCCAACCAGTCCATCGAAAAATCATCTTCATCATCCAGGACAGCTTCATCCGGTGCATCTGGGAGGCTGTCGGATAACCCTTCAACCTCGTCTAATAGTGCGTCTAAATCGTCAAGATCATCGACCATCGTAATTTCTTCGTCTGTCTGATCGTCTTCTGCAACTTCTGATAACCAATCTGGGGTGCCGTCGTCAGATAACGTGCCGCCTTCCTCAGGGGCATCCTGTTTCGAAGCTAAATTTTCCAGCCATTCAATCCCTTCATCCTGGTCCCCAGTTGGAGTCTGATGAGGTGTTTGGTCTGCTGGGGTTGCCTCAGCTTCAACTGCTTCAACCTCCGGTAACTCCTCTATCCCCGGGGATTCAAGGACAGGATCATCCGAATCTGGTTCACCAGTTGGGTCCCCGGTCAGGCTGCCTAACCAGTCCATTGCTGTATCGTCATCAACTGTATCGGTCCCATCCAATATCGGTGGTTCATCAGCTGGGGTTGGTTGATCTGGGAATAAATCTCCGAGCTCGCTGGCGAATTCAGCTGGGGGAACAATCTCGGGCAGCTCTTCGGTGTGAGGTGCTTCAGCAAGAACTTCGGGCCAGTCACCTGCAGCTTGCTCTTCTGCAGCAGGTTGGGCGACCGGCTCTGCCTGTGGGTCTTCAAACAATGCAGCCAGGTCTTCGTCTGGGGCTGTAAACGAAGCAAGATCGCCAAGTGGTGTTGTTGGAGTTTTTTGTTCAACCTTGCTTGCCTCTTCTGGCTCAACGCTTAATTGCGGTTCTGGCGCTGCCGGGCTAGACTCTCCGAACAGGTTGGCGAGGTCATCGCTGTCTGCAGCAAAAGGGTCTTCTTCAACGCTTGCGTCTGCGGCAGGTTCTTCACTGATTTGCTGCAGCCAGTCGAGTCCAGAATCCTCGGCAGTTTTTTCTGACGGCTCTTCAACTAACGCTTCCAGGTCTTCTGCAGGGTCTGCTAACCCGCTTAACTCTGCCAGGCTGTCGAGTGGATCAGCTTCTTCCACTGGCTGTTCTGCTTCCGCTTTCTGAGCGGCGGCTTCTTCGCTAATGCTGGTCAGCCAATCCATGGACTGCTCGTCGTCAGCTGCAGGTTCCGCGGTGGCTTCAGGAATCTCAACTTCTTCCACCGGGGGGGCTGCAGCTAACAAATCGGATAATCCATCACCTTCAATCGGGGAGGCCGCCTCTGGTTGTTCAACATCGCTCAGCCAGTCTGGAGCCTGGTCGTCCTCAAAGGAAACGCGTTCATCAGGGGAGGTGACCAATTCTTCTTCTGCAATCCCTTGTTTTGCTGCAAGGCTCTCCATCCAGGCAAGCCCTTCGCCTGCTTGATCGGCAGCCGGATCAGCCACGTCCGCCGCTGGTTCTACGGGCTCTGGGGTGGCAGGGGGGATTTCATCTGCAGCTTCGTCCGAGCCAAAGATATCCACGCCTTCAGGGGCGGTTAAACTCTCCATGCCTGGAACGGTTTCATCGGCGCTTCCAATTTCAACCTTTATCGGTTTAGCGCCTTTTTCGCCGCTTGATAATGAGGCTAACCAATCATCAGTATCATCTTCGCCGTAATCACCTGCGAGGTAGCCGGCAATTTTTTCTTTTTCTTCCGGGGCTTCCTCTGCTGGTTGCGCGGTTTGGTCCGCCGGGAAGGAGGCGAGCCAGTCATCAGTATCGTCTTTACCGAAATCTCCTGCGAGGAAAGCAGCAGGGTCAGCTTCGCGGCTGGGTATTTCCGCAGGGGTAGTTGGTTCTTCGGTTTCGCCCAATTCCCCGAGCCAGTCGGTGTCGGTTTCTTTCGGCTCTTCCTGCATGGATTCCAGCCAATCAGGATCTGGTTCCGCCTGGATCTCCCCGAGCACGCCGAGGTCGGGTTCGCTGGGAGCGGCATCCTCCGCAGGCGCCATTTCTTTCATCCAATCAGGGACTTCACCTTCAACTGCAGGCGGGTCGGGTAATTCTAACCCAACGCCTGAATCACTGCTGTCGCCGCTCTCGGAACCCCATCCAGCTTCTTGCATGAATTCAGGGAGCGGCTCTTCGCTGCCGGTTTCGGCAAACGGCTCTTCCGAAGGGAGCTCTTCCAGCCAATCTGCAGAGGCAGAGTCGCTCTCAGGGGGAGGTTCAACCACAGGATCTGAAAGCCAATCAACAGCTTCCTCTGCTTCTTTCGCTGGTTCTTCTGAGGAAAATTCCGACATCCATTGATCAGCAGCCGGGTCCTCGGAAGGGCTGCCAAACGGAGAATCCCCTGCGCTCGCATCGGATTCCAGCCATTCACCACCTGCTGGATCAACTGGCGGGAGAGCTTCAGCAGTTGGTATGTCAGTCAGCTCCTCACTTGGGGTGGAGAGCCAATCTGGGATCTCTGTAGGTATTTCTTCACCCTCGATTGGTTTTGCCTCAGAGGTAGCCCAAGCAGGGACCTCACCACCTAATGCCCCACCAAAGGAGGGTTCCCAATTTTCACGATCAACGGTAACTGCTTCGTCGGGAACCTGGTCCGATTGGGTCAGGGGAGGGGTGATAAATGCTGCATACGGGTCTAAAGCCTGCCAGCGAATGTAAAAGCGCTGTGCATCGTCATCTCTATCACTATCTCTTAGGATTGTAGCAAGCAGCCGATTTCCAGAAAGGTTGTATGGTAATTTTTCTAGTATTTTTGTGCAGGCTTCTGCGGCTTCTACAACTTTATCCGCCTGGTGAAGCATTTCAGCAAGCAATGTTTGCAGGTCATATCGCTGCGGGTCTTCACTCAGGGCAGCCATGATTTCTGAAATAGCCTGTTCGTACAAATTTCCGTGGGCATACATTCGGGCCAGAGCTCCTCGGGTTAATCTCAGGCGAGGAGGCTCCATGCCGTCACGTTTTTCAAACAACCTGCGCAGCTCATCTTGGATCGCATGATTTGAGGGCTGGCTCTCGAATGCCATTTCCATATGGTAGATGGCGGTATCTAAGTTGCCCTCATCCTCTCGGATGATGCTCATGCCGACATGGGAGATGAAATCGTCTGGGATTGAAGACAGCACCCGCTGAAGCAGGTCTGAGGCATCGCTGTAGCGTTTTTGTTCCAGGTAAGCTTTTCCCAGCAGGCGGTAAGTCTCCACATGCTTGGGGTAAGTGGTTAATATGTGGCGGCAATGAGCGATCGCTTCTTCGATTTGTCCGTGATCGATCAGGTCATTGATCTCGTTGTTGTAGTCGCGTAAAGTGATCCTGGCCATACGATATAAGTCTCCTTATAATGAAGTATGCCTTATTCTTTGGGAAGTTGCAAGTAAATTACCAAGTATTTTCGTGAGTTTATACCCTGCTGTTCAAAGGGTGTTCTTTTTGAGTGAATTATGGAATATTTCAGCAAAAAAGGATGTAATCTGTTCAAAAAAGTGCTTAATTCAAAGAATTAAAGGAAAAAAAACAGGAGATGGATGAAAATCCACCTCCTGAAATCAGAAAAAAGTATTATTTTTTAGTGATTCTATCGAAAATTTAAGCTGTTTCCGAAATAGTCACAACAAATGTTATTTGATTGGATCTGCCTGACGTTTGCTGGTCATCACCGACCAGACCAGTGCAGCAGCCAAGACACCGACGACAATCCAGCCACCAATACCCAAATCCGCATATTTTACAATCGCGGGTCCGGCGATCAAGGCAACGGTATTGACTACTTTAATCATCGGGTTGAGGGCAGGACCGGCAGTATCTTTCATCGGGTCACCGACAGTGTCGCCCACGATCCCAGCCATATGGCGTTCTGAGCCTTTGCCGGTGTTGTTTGCCGGGTCGCTGACTTCATCTTCAATCAGTTTCTTGGCATTGTCATAAGCGCCGCCAGCATTGTTCATGAAGACTGCCAACAGCTGGCCGGAGAGAATGATCCCGGCGAGGAAACCGCCAAGAGCCTGTACGCCGAGCAGCATACCAACGATAATCGGGGTCAGTACGCCGAGAAGCGCCAGCGGAACCAGTTCTTTCTGGGCTGCGGTAGTTGAGATCGAGACTGCCTGACGGTAATCTGGATCTACTTTGCCTTCAAGCACACCCAGGCCGAACTGACGGCGGGCTTCTACAACAATCAGGGCGGAAGCTCGGCTGACTGCCTGGATAGCGAAGGATGAGAACAGCCACGGCAAAGCGCCACCGATCAACATCCCAACGAAGACCTGGGGAATATCCACGCGGATACCGACATTGATGATCTGCTCGGCTACCGGAATTCCCAGGGTTTCCTGGGCACGGGTGACATCAACCATGAATGAACCAAACAGCGATACCGCGGCAATTACTGCTGAACCGATTGCCACACCTTTGGTAATCGCTTTAGTAGTATTCCCGACGGAGTCGAGATCAGCCATGATCTTCTGGGCTTTTGCGGTGCTCTCATCGCCGCCCTGGTTCCAGGACATTTCGCCGATCCCAGCTGCGTTGTCGGAGATTGGACCAAAGGAGTCCATCGCCACATTGTTACCGGTCAGCGTGAGCATCCCGATACCTGTCATTGCAACGCCGTAAAGGATGAAAGTGATGGTTTCAGCGGGTGTATCGCCAACTCCGCCGAAGATCAATATTGATGAGAAGATGGTCATGGCGATCACAATTACCGACCAGACAGAAGATTCGTAGCCTACGGCCAAGCCTTGAAGGATCAGGGTCGCGGGGCCGGTATCGGCTGCTTTCTTGATCTCCTGTACAGGGGATTGGTGCACGCTGGTGAAGTATTCAGTCATGCGGTCAATCAAGATTGCCAGCAGCACACCAATCGCAACTGCCAGAGGAACTCGCCACCAGCCGCCGGGCAGGGGGTGGTCCTTGGCGAGCACCTGAAGGTAATAGAAAGCGCCAGCAAAGAATAAGGCAACCGAAATTCCAGCTGAGGACAAAAAGCCTTTGAAAATCGCATTCATCGCGGTTTCTGCATTGCCTTCTTTGCCGCCTTTAACTGCGTACGTGCCAATGATTGAGGACAGCACGCCAATGCCGCGCACGATCAAGGGGTAAATGATCCATTCGATGTGTCCGGTAATGTTGAACAGGGCAACACCTAAAATCAACCCGGAAACGATGGTGACCTCGTAAGACTCGAAGATATCGGCGGCCATACCGGCGCAGTCACCGACATTATCGCCAACCAGGTCAGCGACAACTGCGGGGTTGCGGGGGTCATCTTCTGGCAGCCCGGCTTCAACTTTACCAACCAGGTCAGCGCCAACATCTGCGGCTTTGGTGTAAATCCCACCGCCGACCCGCATGAACAGAGCCAACAGTGTTCCGCCAAAACCGAAGCCAAGCAGGGCGTCGGGTGCGGCGATTCCAAAGACGACAAATATTATTGTGCCGCCGAGCAAGCCGAGCCCGTCAGTGAGCATCCCGGTAATTGTGCCAGCACGGTAAGCGATTTTCAGCGCTTCACCAAAGCTGTGTCGGGCTGCCGAGGCAACTCGGACATTCGCCTGAACGGCCATGCGCATTCCGATCTGTCCGACGATAAGTGAAAACAGTGAGCCCATCACAAATCCGGATGCTCGCCCAATGCTGATGAAGAATTTAATCTTATCTTCGGGGAAGCCTTCAAAACGGTGGAGCGCTTCGGGTGTCACCGGTACGATTGCAGAAGAAAAATAAACTGCAACGGTGAGTACCAGGATCAGGGGAATAATTGCCTTCAGCTGGCGTTTGAGATAGGCATCTGCGCCATCTTTAATCCAGCCCCAAACTTCCTGCATTTTTTCTGTGCCCTTATCTTCTCGAAGTACCTGGCTGCGCAATAAAATCGCGTAAGCCAAACCGAGGAAAGCGACACCGAGCACAGCGTAAATTGCGACTTGCTCAAATGTGGTTAAACCAAGCGTTTGCATAGAAAAATCTCCTCTACCAAGGGGGTTTTTTGAATAGTTTTCACTATTGATGTATGCACTAAAAATTATATGGGGTGATGTTTGTGAAAACCAGTGCACGCCATTTTACGAGGATGGGAGCGATGTGTCAAGCAATTTTTCAATAGAATTTGTGAGGAATATTTGGGGAAAGCTACCAATGAGTGGCCTGATTTTTAACACAAACCCTCGAATTTCCCTTTTGTTTACCCTGGCTTTCCTTTAAATAATCATCCCCGGAAGGAAATTCCGGGGATGATTAACTGTTCTCTTATTATTCTGATTCTAATAATGGCACCGGGACGGAGTCTAAAATCTCTTGAATGATTTTGCTGGCCGCTCCCTCATCGAGCCACAAATCGGGTTTGAGGATCAATCGATGTTCAAGGGTCGGCAGCACAAAGTGTTTGACATCGTCGGGAATTACATAATTTCTACCCTGTAAGGCAGCCCAGGTGCGCGAGAGCTTGAGCAGCGCCAGGGAAGCACGCGGACTGGCGCCAATAGCGATCTGATCGTGGTCGCGGGTATTATTGATGATCTCCACAATATAGCGCTCAACTTCCTTGGCGATATGCACCGTTTCGATTGCTTTACGGACCTCAAGCAGCTCTTTGACTGTCGACACTTGTTCCAACTGGACTTCATCGGTCTGCCGTTCGTGCCGCCGCTGGAGGATTTCAATTTCCTGGCTAGGGGTGGGATATCCGATTTTTACTTTGACCAAAAATCGATCCAATTGTGCTTCAGGCAGCGGGAAGGTGCCTTCGTATTCAATCGGGTTTTGGGTTGCAATCACAATGAATGGGTCTGGAAGGGACATTGTCTCGCCTTCGAGGGTGACCTGGTTTTCCTGCATCGCTTCAAGCAAGGCGGATTGGGTTTTTGGGGATGCCCGGTTGATTTCATCAGCAAGGATGATATTTGCAAAAATTGGTCCCTGGCGGAGGACAAAGCTGCCTTTGTCCCGATCGAAGATGTAACCGCCGGTGATATCTGTCGGGAGCAGGTCTGGGGTGAACTGCACTCGTTTAAATTCCAGGCCGAGTGTTTGGGCAATGCTGTTGGTAATCATCGTTTTTCCCAGCCCAGGGAGGTCTTCGATGAGGATATGCCCGCTGGAGAAAATTGCGGTTAATATTTTTTCGAGAGGTTTCCGTTTGCCTACGATCGCCTTTTCGACTTCATCCAAAATTCGGATTGAGAGTACTTCAGCTTTTTTTAAGTTGTCTTCAATTTTTTTGGACACAGGAGAGCCTCCAGGGCGTTGAACGCGGATAAATTTCAAAAAAATGACTAACCTGATTATAAAAGAAATATTTCTTCTTTGGATGTTGTTAATTGGATTTTAATCTTATCCCTGCCAGTTTTGAGTAATGATGATTGCCCTGCGGTCCTCCAGGGCTGTTTACTTTGAGTTATGTGATTGATCAATCCCCTTCAAGTAAAAGCAGTGTGGACATCAGGAAAGTGGAAACTTAAGTGTTTGTTAATAGATGGTTGAACATATCGGGTTTAATGATAAGATAATTTCGAGTGGTAGCACGATTGAATTTGAGGTGATCGCGCCTTGGATTAAAGGAATCTGAAACGTTCTTAAATTTTGAAAAATTATTAATTTTGGCTTTTAAGGAGCAATGATTAATGTCAAAAAAAATCTTTGGGGTATTGGCTCTGTTGTTGGTTGCCAGCTTGCTGCTGGTCGTCTGCGGCCCGAGCGCGAATACAAACCAAAGTGCCAGTGACTCGCTTGCCAGCGATAACGCAGGTGACGATGCTGACGAAGATCCTGGAAATGATATCGAAGAAACAGACGATAGCGACGACACTTCACCACCTGATATTGAAAGCCCCCGTCATGGGTCATGGGCTGACACCGTCATTTTAATCGAAGAACCATCTGCTGAGGCAGCCGTGTCCCGCCTTGCCGATGGCAGTATCGATCTGTATTCTGCCTCAATCTCTGACCTCAGCGTGCTTCAGGCCGTTGAAGTTGACCCAAACCTGACCTATTCTCAGTCCGTTGGTTCCCACAACGAACTGCTTTTCAATCCCAGCGGACCGGTATTCAACAATGGTGGGTTTAACCCGTTTGCAAGCCCAGGCATGCGTGAAGCAATGAACATGCTGGTCAATCGCGACTACATTCTCCAAAAATTCTTAGGTGGACTTGGTTACACCAAGTACCTGCCAATCACCAGTGTGTTCCCAGACTATGCCCGCATTGCTGATGTGGCCAACTTAATCGAAGCTCAATACACCTACGCGCCTGAGAAAGCAAAAGCGCAGATGACGGAAGTTCTCTTTGAGATGGGTGCTGAGAAAAATGAAGGTATTTGGTATTACAAAGGTGAGCAAATCAAGCTGACCATGGTAATACGGACAGAAGATGAACGCCGCGGTTACGGCGATTACATTGCTGACTTGTTGAACGATTTTGGCTTCTACGTAGACCGCCAATACAAGAACTCCGCTATCGCTTCTCGAATTATTTCTCAGAGTGACCCTGCAGATGGTTTGTGGCATATGTATACCGGCGGTTGGACTGCCACCGCAATTAACCGGGACGCGGCGAGCAACTTTGAGTTCTTTTACACACCTCTGGGCTTACCTGGTTACCCGCCTTGGGACTCGATGACCCCATCTGAAGAATTCCAGGAGCTGGCTACCGCTCTGTCGAATAATCAATTCACTTCCATGGAGGAACGTTCCGCGATGCTCGCCGAAGCTGCTCCATTAGCGATGCAGGATTCGGTGCGCATCTGGCTCTACGACTCGACCAGTTTCACACCGCGTCGTGCGGATGTTGAGGTCACTGCAGACCTGGCCGGTGCTGTTGCTGGCACCACATTGTGGACTTATACTCTCAAACGCGCCGGGGAAGAGGGCGGCACCTTTACTGTGGGGATGCCCAGTATGCTGCAAAATCCCTGGAATAGTATTGCCGGAAGTATCTGGATTTACGACAAGTCGATTATCAGTGGAATTTCCGACTGGGCAGTCATCCCCGACCCCTACACTGGACTGGAACTCCCTCAGCGATTAGCTTCAGCTGAGGTTACCATCAAAACTGGACTGCCAGTAGGCGTCACCTATGATTGGGTTTCACTTGATTTTGCAGACAGCATCGAAGTACCCGCTGAGGCCTGGGTAGACTGGGATGCCGTAAGCCAGACTTTCATCACCGTTGGTGAGAAGTTCCCTGAGGGTCTGACTGCTAAATCCAAAGTGGTCTGCAATTATGAAGACACCTTGTATGAAGATTCAATCTGGCATGACGGCTCGAACTTTTCGATTGCAGATGTGGTCATGTATATGATCATGCATTTTGACTTTGCCAAAGAAGACAGTGCAATATATGATCAAGTTCAGGTTGCCTCCACAGAATCCTGGATGGAAAGCGATTTCCGCGGCTGGAACATTGCTTCTGTAGAACCGCTGGTTGTGGAATACTACTCAGACAGCTTCGCCCTGGATGCTGAGAATAATGTCACTAATGCTAAATGTGGCTGGCCCGAATACGATCAGGGGCAATCTGCCTGGCACAGCTTAAGCCTTGGGATCATGGCTGAAGCAGCTGAGCAATTGGCATTTACTCCAGCTAAGTCTCAGAGACTCGATGTCGAATGGACCAACTATGTGGGCGGTCCTAGCCTCAAGATCCTGGCAATTTACCTGGACAAAGGAATTTCTAATTCCTACATCCCTTATGAACCGACGCTGGGGATGTTTGTCACCACAGAAGAAGCTGCAGCCCGTTATGCAAACCTGGAGAGGTTCTATACAGATTACGGTCATTTTTGGGTTGGAAACGGACCGATGTTCATGGAAGCGGTAGATCGGATTGAGAGTACTGTCATTTTACAGAACTTTGCAGATTTTCCAGACCTTTCGAGTAAATGGTCTGGTTATTCCGTGCCCAAGCTGGCTGAAGTTCAAATCGACGGTCCCCGTATCCTGGCTGCCGGTGACCCAGGCGTATTTGACGTTTTCGTGACCTTCGATGGTGCGGACTATCCTTTGTCCGAAATTGAGAATGTTAAGTACCTGCTCTTTGATGCCACAGGTGCAATGGTGGAACTTGGGTCAGCGGAAGCTGTTTCAGATGGACATTACCAGATTGTGCTCTCTGGTAATCAGACTGTACTTGTTTCTGGGGCGAGCCGTCTCGAGGTTATTGTGGTCCCAATCGTGGTCAGTATCCCAACCCTAGAAGCTTTTGAGTTTGTGGTTGAGTAGCAGGCTTTCCCCGAGCAGCGGATTGATAACCTTGGCTGTCAAGGCAAAGTAGAAATGTCCGCTTTTTAGCAAAGTAGAGATGTCCTATTGGGAGGGGGATTTGAAAGGTTTGCCATTTATGAGATTCCTGTTTACATATCAATATTGTAAGTTACCCATCCGCCGTTAAGGCGAGAATATTGTATAATTTCTCCATGATGCAGATTATTCAACAGCTGGCCGACCATGTTGAAAAAGTTGGGGGTTTGGAGTACACCGTCAGTGAAGATTCAATCACCGTTCAAAAAAACACCGATCAAGGGTTTATCGTCATCCTTACCGGCTATCCTGATC
>JBDLJU010000068.1:0-13790 GCA_039714215.1 Chloroflexota bacterium
GAAATTGAATCTAAATAGCTGGCCCACAGAGAAAGCCTGGATGTTTCCTCAGAAAATTCCCCGGTAGCTTCCATCCACCTGATTAGTAGAGCCAGGTTTTTTTTCGAGGCAGCAGGAGCAACAGGGTTTACTTCCACGCGGTCCAGCAGTCCAGACAAAAAACCACGGACAGTATCAATGAGCGGCTTAATCATGCGGAATTTTTTTCGTGCCTGATATAGCCAGCTGAGCAATTTTTGGGTTGGTTGGGAAAATTTGCCTGCCTGAGCGGAGTAGAGCGAATCCAGCATACCCATTGTGAGGTATTCGAATAGATATTCCGGTCTGGTCCGCAAGGCTTCTAACTCGTGCTGTTCAATGTGGTTGATCAACCCAGTCGCAAAATTCCCCGCAAGCTGTTCGGCGTGATTCAAGAAATCATCACTGAACGCCGAGACATCCTGGTAGTACAAATCCGATTCCTTGTGATTTGCTTTGAGAGAATATGTGACAATTTCAACCATATTGTCTGGCTGCCTTTCGATCTGGGAAAAAATAATTGCCAGGAGACACTTAATACTTATCAAACTTTGCTCCTGCAAGGTGCCTCTTAAATTCGTAGATCGCTGAATTAATTATAGTATATTCGGAGTGGAAAATTCCCTGAAATGGGAGGCAAAAGCTGGCCCCGTTATATCCGGTTTATGGAGAGGTGATGATTCGAACCATAAAGAACAGGTTCCCGAAGGCGATCACGTCCCGGTCATTGATCCGCTGAGGAACATTTTTAACCAGGCGTTTGGTTCCGATGTGGGTGCCATTGGTGCTGCCTTTATCAATCAGATAAAGCTTTTGGTTGGTCGGTTTTATTGTGGCGTGTACTCTTGAAACACCCTTCTCTTTCGCGCCGTATTCAGTCAAGTTGAGGTCAATGTACTGCTGTGCCCCCCGGCAGCCAACCGTAATCTGGTCATTGATTTCAAGATTTAAGGGCGAATTTGCAGAATCGGTACTGATTAAGGTAATCCGCCAGGAAACATAGTCGTTTCGTTGGCTGCCAATTGGAAGACTGATCGATTGTTGAACCTTTGCTGGACCAATCTCAACTTCTTGAAATTCCAGATTTTCAACGCGTTTGCTGAAGAATTGAGTGGTCCCCGTCGCTTTTTTCGAAATCTCACTTCCCAAGAACAGGATGATGTCGATTAATTCAGCGCTAGATTTGCTGTCTAACCATTGTTTATTTAACAGCGTATTGCGATAATTTTCTGGCAGCAGGTTGATCTGTTCCATTAGTAAGCCTTTTTGTATGCTGTGTGATGATCAGTACAATTTAATCATACCCGGAAATCTATCGTGGGTAAATAGTATTTAATTCACATTATTGTAAGGTGGCATTCAGATCATTTTCTCTTTTAAACTGTGGTTAAAAATACTTAAAAGCTTGATTGACCAAATCTTAAGCGATTCTGAAATGTTTAGATTGCTCTTACAATAAATCATCAAAGTTCTGGTAAGATATCCTGATTGAAATAAAGGAGTTATATAACATGGAATTAATTATTGATTTCCCCGGTGGCGCCCGAGTAGATGCTCATTTTGGCGAATATGAGGTCAGAACCGATCAACCCCCAATGGGTGGCGGTGAAGGCTCTGCCCCAACACCATTTGCCGTTTTCCTCGCCTCAATTGGCACATGCGCAGGGATTTATGTACTGGGTTTTTGCAAGCAGCGCGGTCTACCTCTAGAAGGTGTCCAGATTGTCCAGAGATTGCACGCCAGCCCGATGAGCCGAGGAATGCTCGATAAGGTTGAACTCGAAATTCAGGTTCCCGAGAGCTTCCCACAAAAATACCACGAGGCTTTGATCCGTTCTGCAGGTCAGTGCCTGGTTAAAAAACATTTCGAAAGACCCCCTCAGTTTGATATTCATACTGCAGTGGTTGAAACAGCATAATCATTTAATCATAAAATTTCAATTAAAATCGAACTTCGTTCGATAAAAACAAAAAAGAGCCCGGAAATTTTCCAGGCTCTTTTTATTATAAGTGTGATTTCAAGAGGAAATTATCTGTTAATTGTTTCCTACTCTATTGGGAATCCAGCATCTGCCCATTGGTTTACCCCGCCATCTATACTGGTTACCGAAGTAAACTCGGCATTTAACAAGATATCTCGGGCGGTTGCGCTGCGGTTCCCTGAGCGGCAAACCACGACTACATCAATATCCCCGGGAACTTCTCCCAGGCGGTTGGGCAGCTCATCCAGGGGGATCAGCGTCGATCCCGGGATGTGACCAGCGTCCCACTCCTCTTGGGTGCGTACATCCAGGATGAAAGCGCCTGCTTCACGATAGTTATATGCTTCTTCAACTGAGATCACCAGGGGGAGATCACCAACAACTTGATCAGCAGAATTTCCAAAGACTGCGATCAGTATGACAATCAGGGAAACTGAGAGTAGTATTCCAAGATAAATTTTATTCTGCTTATTTTTTCGTTTGGAACGTTTAGATTTTTTTGCCACAATTACTCCTTGTTTTACGCGGGTTTTCCCGGCTGGAATGGGTATTGATTAGAGTCTCTTAATCAAGGGAATATTACGTTTGATTCGCGGGTAAATTTTCTGAAATAATAAATAGCCCCACCAAAATGCTACCGCGGCGGCGCCATGCGCCAATACGGCAAAAACAGGCGGGGTTTGGGCTGTGTAATACGTCCAACACTCACGCGTGGTTCCCCACAGTTCTAAAAAGTAACCCAATGCCGTACCCGCGATGAACACCAGGCTTGCACCGCGCTTATCCTCAAGGGCAAAGATCAGCAGCACGCACATAGCAATTGCCAGGATGGTTAATGATTTATCCATCGTCGGCCAGACAAAGTGGAGCAGCAGGGCAATGAAACCTGGGAAGATCACCCAGTAGCTTCGTTCGAAATAAACTTCTGGCAGGCGTTGGGTTGCTAATCGGAGAATGCGGTAGAGCCGGTCAATTGACAGGCTCGCAATCGGCCATGCCGGGATGATCCATAGGGGCGGGCGCTCCAACGTGTAGTAAGTCCACAACTCGGTTTGGGTTCCCCAGCCTTCAATCGCCAACCCCCCGACCAGCCCGATCGCGAGGATTGGCAGGTCTATTTTTAAATTTGCCCCCGCCATGATCATCAGGGACATGAACAAAAAATTTCCAATAAGCAGCCAGTCGATCTGTTTCCAGATCGAGTAATCTGGATTGAAGTAGCTGATGTATTCTTCAACCAGCGGCCACCAGACATAACCGATCAAGAACAACAGCATCAAGAAGCCGCTTAATAGATAGTAGCTGGATTTCGTCCAGCGCAGGGAGGTGCGAATACTATTGATGAAATTTGATTTGATTTGTGCGGGATTGGGATCAGTGTTTGGGTTCATTTGAGTATTGGTTATGGGGATATGAAATTGTTAACAGTATAAGACCAGTATAATACCGAATCATCAACATTTTGTTCAATCGATTTTGTACCAATTGGATAGTCTTCAATTACCAGGGATAGGTTTTCTTCATTTCCTGGGAGGAAAATAAAGATTACTGCGCCAGCGGTTAACTGGGGGTTTCCTTCTGAACCCCAGGGGTGAATGAAATCCAGGCCTTCAATATGAGGTGCGAGATATTGAGTGGATCTGATTGAGTAGTAACCCATCCTCGGGGAACCGAAAAAGGCTACCTGTAAATCCTCTTTATCCTGCAGGTCATCAGCCAGGCGTTGGGCTACCAGGGTGTTTGTTCCCCCCATGCTGCTGATCGGTGTGTAAGTAAACAGGTAAAAATACAGGTCACTGACACCGACAGCCGTGATGATTGCCAGGCTGATTACAGTAAGCCATTTTTGCGGTATTTTCCAGTTGATTTCCAGCAGGCTGGCGATTTCGTCCATAGCAAAACCGATCACCAGGGCACAGGCTGGTAGAACAGCGACGTAACGTTGTGCAGAGGATACTGGGACGCTCAGCCCGCCAATCAGAACAAAGCTTCCGATCCAGATCAGCAGCAGCAGGCTGCTCGAACGGCGCAGTCTGAAGCCGAGTAAGATCAACCCCGCGATGAAGATTCCGGCAGATACCGGTCTTAAGATTGGCACTCTGGGGCTGTACCACACCTCACTGGGTTTGCTGATCAGTGTTTTTGCACTGGCAATCAGCTGATCCGAGAGGATTTTCCAGGCAGGCTCACCCCGGATTTGGACTTCGGTTGACAACCAATCCCCGAGGCCTTGCACCCGGACGAAGGGAGCCATAAAATCGTCAGGGTGTTCAATAAAAAATAACCCGAGCGGAAGCACGACAACCACGAAGGCCAGGATGAGCAATGCAAGGTTTGTCCGGTTGCCGATCAGTTTTTTCTGTTGAATTACAATTGTGACCAATACCCAGACTGCGATAATTCCAATTAAAAATCTGCTGCTGGCATAGAAGTATTGTGCCAAACCGAAACTGAGTCCCGCTGCCAGGAAAGAGCTGCGTCGTTGGTTCTTCCAGCCATCCCACAACATTCCCAGACTCAGCAGGTACCAGAAGCCGTCAAAAATATTATTGAGCGCGATCCGGCTGAAATGATTGTGGAAATGTGAGCCTGCCAGGAAGATTGCGGCCAGTAATCCTGCCCGCTCAGAAAAAATACGCTTTCCGATCAGGTAAACTACCGAGACGGTCAAACCGCCAGCAATCGCTGAGGGGAAGCGGATTGCGAAAGTTGTCTGACCGAAGATCTGGATAAAGAAGGACTGCAAATAAAAGAACAACGATGGAAACGAAAACCAGCTGACCCCAAAGATATTTCTGCTGCTGTCCCCCAGGAAGGCCGCCGCGCTCAACCCGGCGGAAGCTTCATCGCCATTCAGTAATGGTGGAATATCAGTGAGTGCTAACGAGCGAACCAGGGTGCTGACCAGGAATAGCACAAGGGCAATCCCCCAGGTTTTTCGGGTTGGCTTTGGGAAGGGTTCATCAGCCTGCCAGCCGCCTAAAATGAAGAGCAGCAAAGCTGCTATCCAGCAGCCGATCGATAAGCCCTGGTGGCGCATAATTCCGCTCGTCCCGGCTGCCAGGGCCGCGCAAAACGAGAGCAGCAGTGAGAGAGAGAGAAAGACCAGCTGGGTTGAGGTGATCTTCAGCCTGCCGGAGATCTTAAAAACCCATTTATTGAGCTTTTCCAGGGAAGAGAAACCATAGAGGTTTGCTGTCCCGAGGATTAAAAAGGACAGGCCAATTCCGAGGATCAGGTTGGCCTGCCAGGATATTTCTTTCGGAAGCAAGGGAAATAATTTGAGGCCAATGATGAATGCCGTCAGCCCACCAATCAATGCCGCAGCTGCGGGATTAGAATTGATAATCGCCTTGAGTTTTATCCGCCTGCTCCTTCAGTTGATCGATCAAAGTTTAATTTAATAAATTCCTGCATCTATGATCCACGAAATGATCTAGCGCAGTCCGGTTTCCATCCGAGAAATCACCAATTTTAATATTTCACTGGTACCTTCATAAATTTCGGTAACTTTTGCGTCTCTGAAATAGCGCTCAACCGGCACTTCTTTGCTGTATCCCATGCCGCCGTGGATCTGGACTGCCTGGTGGGCAACATACATTGCTGTTTCAGAAGCATACAACTTTGCCATCGCCGCTTCCAGTGTGTAGCGTTCACCAGTTTCTCCGGAGCGGGTTTTGACCAGCGCGGCCTGGTAAATCAGCAGGCGCGCAGCTTCTATCCGTGTTTTCATCTCCGCCAGTTTGAAAGCAATTCCCTGGAATTGACCAATCGCCTGCCCGAAGGCTTCTCGTTCTCGAGAGTATGCCACACTTGCCTCGTAGGCCGCTTCAGCAATCCCTAACGCCTGCGAGGCCACGCCGATCCGTCCCGCATCGAGCGCACCCATCGCGATCTTGAAACCCTCGCCTTCCTCTCCGAGCCGGTTGGCTGCCGGAACGCGGCAGTCTTCAAAGATCAGTTCGCTGGTCGCCGAGGCGCGGATCCCCAGTTTAGGTTCTTTTTTGCCGCGCACAAACCCAGGAAAATCGGCATCAACCAGGAATGCGGTGATTCCCTTATGCAGTTTCTCTGGCGCAGTCATCACAAATACCAAAATATAATCAGCCACGGGGCCGCTGGTTACCCAGGATTTTCGACCGTTAAGCACATACGAATCGCCGTCCAGCACTGCGGTGCTCAGCATCCTGCCGGCATCCGAACCAGACATCGGTTCAGTCAGTGAATACGCCCCAATTTTCTCGCCGCTGGCAATTGCGCGGACATATTTCTCTTTTTGTTCTTCAGTGCCGTATTTGAGGATCCCATAGCAGAACAGCGAGTTGTTCACCGACATGATCGTCCCGTGCGATGCATCTGCTTTGCAAATTTCTTTCAAAGCGAGCACGTATGCCATGGTATCCATTCCTGCTCCCCCGTATTCCTCCGGGACTTCGATTCCCATGAAGCCCATCTGTCCCATTTTGTTGATCGTTTCTGCGGGGAAGTCTCCGCTCTCATCAAATTCAGCGGCAATTGGCGCAATTTCTTTTTGAGCAAAATCTCTGGCAGCCTGCTGGATCATCATGTGTTCTTCGGTCAAGAATTCTTTAAATACTTGGGCAGACATACAAATTCTCCTCCAATGGGTTAGGTTTTATGGATTGGTCGATAAAAATTATAGCACGGTGCAGCCGGTTGCAAAAATTACGGGAACTGGGTAAAAGCTTCTTTGGCGTTTTCCAGCGCGGTGAGATCATCAGAAAAGATCCACAAAATATCTCTGCCGGTTACATACAGGCAGCTGTACTGCTCCCCTACATTCCAGCAGGTGCCCTCGTCGGGGCCGGCAAACACCGAATCTTGGAAACGTCCCGCCTGAGATGCTGTGAAAGATTCGAGGAATTCGGCATGGTCATCTGCCGTATCCCAGATCCAATGTGCGGCCAGCAATGCTGCATCACTTTCCTGGTTATAAAACACCTGGTAGGTGTCTCCACCCCAGCCAGCTGCCGCTGAGGCTGCTTCTTCATCCGGTCTTATCGCTGCCTGGTAATCTGGCACGGTCAGCAGCAAGTAGGTGATCCACTCGCCTAATGTTTCGCGTTCAACCAGTTCCCAGCCCTCGCCAAGGCTGGCCAACAGGTTGGGGTCATACAGCAGTATCCGTTTTTCTCGAGTATCATATTTTTCTGGATGTATCACCTGTTCGCTAGTCTCTGGGGGATAGCGGTAGGTGTAGTTAATTGTCTTCCAGCCGTTGGTGTCATAAAGATGTGCAGCAAATGGAACCCCGTAGGTCAGAGCGAAATTTCGGAGCGCATTAAAGTATGCGGGTGCTGAGCTGCGGAAATAAGGCTCTGGGGCTGCAAGATTAAAGTACTCTTCGGGCTTGAACTGGCTTGGGTACGTTTGCATCCACAACTGCTGGGTGAAGTGGATATCTCCACTGATCAGTGCGGACTCTGCCAGGCAGGCATCTTTCCCGCCCTGGCAGAATTGGTCATAGATATCGAAGTTTTCATCCAACATTGCCAGACCGTATTGATAAGCGTAAGCGTATTTTTCCAGGTCATAAAAACCAGTCCCTGCCAGGACGATCCGGTTTTGGTCTGCTTCAAACACCCCGCCAGCAAAATCGGCGCGATCATTAACATACACATTTAATTGGCTGTAATCATCAATAATGAAACCAAATGCCCGCTGTACAATTTTTTGTTTGCTCTCAACCTGCCAGTCGGTATCTTCGTTGATCATCCCTTCCAAATAAGTTTGGAAGCGCGGTCTCGGCAGCATTTCTCTGCTGTCAATTCCGGGTTCGGTTAGCTCCCGGATCGCCTGCATCTGGCTTTCGACGGTTTCCATGTCCTCAATGATCGACGCTGGCAGCGGCAGCAAGGTCGGAGTGATTGTTGGGGGTGCTCCGGGTTCGGGGGTTGAGGCAATATCTGCCGAGCCTACATTTGACCCTCCTGGCGTCCAGGTGGCTGGCAGGGTCGGTTGGAAAATTGGGGTAAATGTTTGGGTGGCTGTGTAATCTGGGGTTAGGGTTGGTTCCTGGGTCAGCAGGCCAATCACAGTGGGGGCAACTTGAGTAACCAGCGCGATAAGTGATTCCTGGTAGTAGTAAGCGCCACCGCCAAGCCCACCGCAAACGATAATGAAGAACAAGAAAGTAACCAATCCCTTCCTGGGTTTCTTTCGTTTCCGGGGCAGTTTTTCAGCCGGTTCTTCCCCCAGGAGCTCCTCCTGAAGGCTTTTATTGGTTCCTGGCTGGTCTGCAAGTTGCTCCGCTTGCTTTTCAGCTCGCTTTTCTTTACGAGTCTTTCTTTTCGATTCTTTCTCAGCAGGTTGATCTTCACCCTGCTCGCCGGGGACAACTTCTTCAGTTTTGTCTTTCTTCTTGCGGAACAAACCCCGCTTCTGCTTCTTTTTTGGTTCTTCTTCGCTCTCAGGTTCGTCCTCAATCACATTATTCTCTGGATCGAAGGTGAACGCATCTGAATCATGTAGCTCTGGTTTAATTTCTTCACCGCCGAAGTGGTCCAGGGAGGCTGAAGATATATCTCTTGCCCAGCTGGGAATTTCAAGTTCCTCAATATTCTCAAGCCCCGCCGATTTTTCCCAGGGAGTCTCAATCAATGGGGTTTCAATCAATGGTGGCGGAGGAGGCGGCGGTGGATCGACGACGATCGGTGTTGGGATCAACGCAGGGCGGTCGTAACCAAGCTTCTCCATCTGCTGCCAGGCTCGATCGCTTTCTGGGTTGATTGCCAAGACGCGTTCGAATGCAAATACTTTCTTTTCTGGGTCGTCTAATGCTACCCCCATCAAATACCACCCCTGCTCGTGTTTCGGGTCTTTCCTGAGCAGCTTGGAAAGCAGTTGAATTGCTTCGGGATTATTTCCTTCTTTGATCAGGTCTACTGCCTGGATTAATGTTTGTTTGTCGTTTTGTTCCATAAGTTATTCCTGAGATGTATTATAGGTGAGATTTGCGTGGAGTAAAAGTGCTATAGTGGTATACTATCCCAACTCAAAACGGATCCAGGCTTGAACTGGAAGGAAGAAAATTATGCCGGAAGCAATCACACCTGAAATTTTCGATAAACTTGTTGGGTTGGCCTCTCTGGAAGTAGGCAAGGAAGAGGGCGAATATCTTCGCCAGGAATTGAACAACCAGCTTTCCTCAGTTGCTGAACTAGAAGCGATCCCGCTTGATGAAAGTGTGCAGGTTTCTTCACATGGGGTTGAGTATCTCAAGGAAAATACCCCGGAAATGCGCGCTGACCTGCTCGATTCAAACAAAAACCCCGAGAAAATTGTGGCCAAAGCCCCAGAATCAGAAGACGGTTATTTCGTCGTCCCCAATATCCCCCTCGAGGGCCTGGATCAATAACCAATAACTACATAAAAATATTTTCAGACCGGGAATCCCCGGTCTTTTTTTATAAAGAATCAATGATTTTGGTATCGGGCAGTTTTTTGCCCGGTACTTTTAAATCGAAGCACAGCTTTGATCAATCGAGACGCAGTGTTGATTCCCTGAAACGAAATCCAGCATATAGAATCTGGCAGTTTCTCGCCAGATACTATTAAATCGAAGTGAAGTTTTGATCCCCTACATAGAAATCCTGCATATAGAATCTGGCAGTTTCTCGCCAGATTCTATTAAATCGAAGCTCCGCTTCGATCAAATGAAATCACCCCGGCCTTCAGCCGAGGTGATTGTGGGAGGAGATTACAAGAAATAGTATTCTTACTATTAAGTATACATTTCAAGATTAAGGGAATATTAGGTAGAGGTTAGCTAAAGATTAATAGGCTATTCGGATTGCAGCTCTGAAAAGGAAATTGGTCCTTCCCTGAGGATTTTCAGAGTATCCCCCGTCATATCGACCACCGTTGAGGGCAGTCCGCCTGGAGTAACGCCGCCGTCCAGGATCAAGTCAATCCTTCCCTGGAGCTGCTCAAGCACTTCTCCTGCGCTGCGGCAGTTTTCCTGGCCAGATAAATTCGCCGAGGTGACTGCCAGCGGACCACTCGCCGTCAGCAGCGCCAGGGCCACCGGGTGGTCTGGGATCCGTACGCCGATCGTTGGTCGCGGTGAGATCATCGCTGGAATTTGAGGATGCTTTGGGACTACCAGGGTAAGCGGTCCCGGCCAAAATCGTTCGGCCAACCGCAGCGCCGCACCACCTGGGTCCAGGGTTACTTCGGCCAGGTGGCCGGTATTCCCAAGCAGCACCGCAATTGCCCGGTCTTCCGGGCGCTGCTTAACCTGGAAGAGCTGTTCAATCGTCTCCGCGCTGGAGAGCGATGCTGCCAGCCCGTACACGGTATCCGTCGGGAAAGCTACCGTTCCGCCTGCCTGCAGCACATCAAGCGCTTGTTCAATCGCGCCAGTGAGATTTTCGTTGGTGGAGATCACCTGCGTTTCAAGCTTCATTGTGCAATCACCAACAGCCGGGGTTTGCCGGCTAAATCTGATTTCACGGTTACCTCTGCGCCAGGGAATTTCTCTCCCGCGAATAACGCCGCATCCTCTCCTTGTTGGTCTTCAATCTCGAGGAGGATCAATCCGCCCTCTACCAGCCGGGAGACACCCTGGTCAAGCAGGCGCCGAACCAAATCCAGGCCGTCTGCGCCCCCATCCAATGCCAGCGTTGGCTCTCGTTTGTAAACTGCCAGTTCCTGCAGCGTTTCGGTAGGGATATAGGGTAAGTTTGCGCAGATCAAATCGAACTGCCCTGGGAAATTGCTCAATAAGTCGTTTTCTTGAAATTTAATTTGTGAGCTGACCTGGTGCATTTCAGCGTTCCCCATCGCGATTTGTAGAGCCGCAGCTGATATATCTGTGGCAGTGATCTCCAGCTTTGGGTTGTGGGCTGCCAGGCTGATTGCTATACAGCCAGAACCTGTCCCTGCTTCAACAACCCGTTTTTTCTCGGGATGCCGCTGCAGCCAATCCAGGGCGGTTTCCACCAATAGCTCTGTCTCGGGGCGGGGGATCAATACATCGGGGGTAACCTTGAAGCTCAAACCGTAGAATTCCCACTTGCCAACTACATACGGTAGCGGCATCCCGCCGCTGACTTTCTTCAGGCTGGCTTCATAATCACTTACCTGTGCTCCGGTTAAATGAGATTCGGGGTGGGCAAACAGCCAGCTCTGGTCCTTTTTGCAGATGTGGGCAAGCAGCACCCGCGCATCGATTTCAGGCGTGTCGCTTAGCTCGCTGAGCTGCTGTTTGGCTGCAGCCAGGGAGGATGAAATTGTTTTGGTTCGGTCTGGGATTCGCTGGTTTTTGTCCACGGATTGGGGGGAAAGGGTTAGCTGTTGTTAAAACCCGCGGCTGCCAGCCGTTCGGCTTCATGGAATGTCGCCAGTTCGTCAAGGATCGCATCCAGGGAGCCATCCAACACGCCGGAAAGGTTGTGGGTGGTGTAGCCGACGCGGTGATCGGTAATCCGCGACTGCGGGAAGTTGTAGGTGCGAATTTTTTCAGAGCGTTCGCCGCTGCCGACCTGTGAGCGGCGGCTTTCGGCGCGCTCTTCTTGGCGTTTGGTTTCTTCCAGCTCATACAGGCGGGCTTTAAGAATCGACATCGCTCGCAGCCGGTTCTGCAGCTGGGAGCGCTCATCCTGGCACTGCACCACCATCCCAGAGGGCAGGTGGGTGAGCCTTACAGCGGTGGAGTTTTTCTGCACGCTCTGGCCGCCAGCGCCCGCGGATTTATACACATCCATCTTAATGTCCCGCTCGGGGATATTAATTTCCACGTCATCCACTTCAGCCAACATGGCGACTGTGGCGGTCGAGGTATGAATCCGTCCCTGAGACTCAGTCGTCGGCACCCGCTGCACACGGTGAACACCGCTCTCATGTTTCAGGCGGGAGAAGGCCCCCTTGCCAATGATTTGGAAGGTGACCTCTTTTACGCCGCCTACGCCGGTCTCGCTCATCGACATTACTTCCGTTTTCCAGTTCTGTCGTTCTGCATAGCGCAGGTACATGCGGTACAGGTCTGCGGCGAATAAACCGGCTTCGTCGCCTCCGGTTCCAGCTCTAATTTCAACGATCACATTGCGTTTGTCGCGCGGATCCTGGGGCAGCAGCATCCCCTTGAGGACCAATTCAAGGGCCTCGACCTGCGGCTCAAGCTCAGTCAGCTCCATCTCAGCCATTTCGGAGAGTTCTGCATCTTCGCCGCCAAGCAGCGATTTGGCTTCCTCGATGCGTTCGAGTACGCTGCGGTATTCCGCGGCTTTCTCAATCACCGGCTCCATTTCTGATTTTTCAATGGACAGCTCGGTGGCGCGTTGATAGTCTTCACCAACTTCTAAGAGCTCCTGGTTGATTTCAGCAAAACGGTCTTCAATCGGTTTAATTTTTTCTAATAACATAATTGTTTCTTTCCAGTCCAGTTTAATTCAACGGAATATTATACCATCTCGCCAATTCATCGGCTTCTTTAGGGTGTTGAACTGAAGCTAGGATTGTGTCTCTGGGAGCGCTTTGGCTTCTGCAGCTTCTCTCGGTGTTTTGGGGAGCAGCACCTGGGCTGAGATCATCGTAATTAAGGCAATCATTGATGCAGCAATGAACGCTGATGCAGTCCCAAACCAGGTGGTCACATAGCTGCCGATCATCGGCGCTGCCCCGCGTCCCGCCGCGCTGATCGAGTTATCCAGGCCGTAGACCGCGCCCTCTTGACCCGGCTTGCTGTAATTCGCCAGCAATGCGCCGATTGAGGGGATTAATCCGCCCACAGCCGCTCCGGTCAAACCTTGCAGCAGCAGCAACTGCCATCCGGCGGTGACATACGCCTGCGGGAAGTACAGCAGGCTGGCTGCCAGAGCGCTGCCAACCAGGATCTTTTTGTGCCCGATCCGGTCGCCCAGCTTGCCCAATCCCACCGCACTGATCACTGCCGCTCCGGCCAGCACCCCCTGCGCCGTTCCTACAAAAGTGTTCAGACTGCGCCCATCGCTGATCAGTTCCCTGGCAAAAAAGGGCAGCACTGCCACAATTGTCATCCGTGAGAGCTGGCTTAAGAAGCGCATCAAGAAGGTTGGCGCTACGCCGGTTGTGGCGAAGATCGCCCGCCATTCTGAGAAAAGCGAGGGGCGGTTTCCTTTGATGTGTTTTTCTCTTGGCGGCTCCTGGATCGTTAAAGTGACCACCAACCCGGCGACGAACAACATCGCTGAAGTCACGTAGAAAGCAGACGAGTAGCCGTAGGCATCTGCGATTGCTCCCCCGACCAGCGGGCCAACTGCCACGCCCACGCCAAATGCGACCTGCATCAGACCCATCGCGTAGCCGCTTCGCTTGCGAGGGGTGACTGCCGCCACCAGGGCGTTATTGGCTGCCAGTGTCCCCGTCACCAACCCCTGGATAGTGCGCAGCAGCACCAGCTGCTCTGCATTTTGCACAAAGGCCATCAGCAGCAGCAAGATCGTCCCACTGAACGCCGCCCGCTGGATCATCAGCTTGCGCCCAAAACGGTCTGCCAGGCTGCCCCAGATTGGCGAGGTAAGCATCATGCTGAACGCCTGGCCGGAATACACCAACCCGGCGAGCAGTGCAATACTCGTCCCGGTGGAACTGCCCAACTCTTCGACATACAGCGGTAGAAATGGAAAAATGCTCGAAAAACCGATCACGCTGATCAGCTGGTTGAAGAACAAAATCCACAGAGTGCGCTTCCAGGTGGGGGAGCCGTTTGTTGTTTGCATACGGAGGGGATTATACCGCTACTGAATCAAAAACCAGTAATGATTGGTGTTTGCTGCTGGGTTATTTTGG